>DATCBR010000055.1:0-4141 GCA_036511765.1 Acidobacteriaceae bacterium
CTCGCCTGCCGATGCTTTTTGCCTAGCCGTTTCTTCTCCGTGCGCTTTGGTGCCATCTCTCGAAACCTCTGTCTCTTTTATGGTCGCACGCGTAGCAGGCCGCACGGCGAACAAACGGCGGATATCATCAACGTAGTCTGATGCCACCCGCAACCCCACTCACCGTACTCAACGGAGCTCTGCCCAACCAGAAGCTGCCAACCCTCTACGACTTCTTCCATCCCGGAGGAATTCTCGCCAACTCGTCCCTCGCATTCGAACATCGCGCCGGCCAGTACGCCATGGCCAAGGAAATCGAGCAATGTTTCGCCGACCGCCGCAATCTGATCGTCGAAGCGGGCACTGGAACAGGCAAAACCCTCGCCTACCTGCTCCCGGCCCTGCGCCGCGCACGCGAGCAGAAGCAGCGCATCATCATCTCAACAGGCACCAAAAACCTCCAGGAACAGCTCTATTTCAAGGACATCCCGTTCCTCGAAACGCTCCTCGGCCCCCTCAAGGTCTGTTACATGAAGGGTCGCGCCAACTACGTCTGCAAGCAAAAGCTCTATGCCCTTCGCGACAGCCCGCTACTCTCCGGCCTCGACGAAATCTCGCAATTCCAATCGATCCTGAAGTGGGAACAAACCACCGAAACCGGTGACCGCGCCGAGGTCGACGACCTCCCCGAAAACTCTTCGCTATGGCACAAGCTCGACGCCCGCAGCGAGGTCTGCCTCGGCCAGACCTGCCCCAACTGGGAGCAGTGTTTCATCACCTCCATGCGTCGCAAGGCTCTCGAGTCCGACATCGTCATCGTCAACCACCACCTTTTTTTCGCTGATCTCTCCATCAAGCAACAGGCCGCTGGAGCCCCCGACGCCGGAATCCTCCCCGAAGCCGCTGCCGTCATCTTCGACGAAGCGCACGAGCTTGAAGACATCGCCAGCCAGTACTTCGGCGTCGCTCTTTCGAACGCCCGCTTTGAGGAACTCGCCCGCGACACCGAGTCCATGCTCCGCGCCAAGGGTGTCAGCACCAGCGCCATCGAAAGTGCCACGCAGACGGTTCGCGAGCGTGCAAAGCTGTTCTTCGCCTCTCTACCCGTGGGACCCTCGGACCTCGGCCGCCTCGAGTTCATCGACCGCGCCGACTTCCTCGAAGCGCGTGGCGACGCCTATCTCGGCGCATCGAACGCCCTGCAGCGCCTCGAAGGCGAGCTCGAACGCGTACGCGAAGTCGATGAAGCTGCGGGCCTGCGCAAGCGAGCCGCCGACATCCGCAACCACCTCAAATTCCTCCTCGAATCCGATGACCCCAACACTGTCTTCTGGATCGAACGCCGCGCCACCAGCGGCCTGCGCAACGCTGCCCGCACCGCCCGCGACCTCGCCGCTCCTTCGCCGCAAGCCTTCAGCACCCACCTGCTGGCCACGCCCATCGACGTCTCCACCCTCCTCGCCGAAACCCTCTTCACGCACTATCCAAGCGTCATCCTCACCTCCGCCACGCTCACCGTCGCCGCCCAGGACGGCACCCCCAGCTTCGATCACCTCAAGAAGCGCCTCGGCATTCCCTTCCCCAAAGAGCTCGTCGTCCCCAGCCATTTCGACTACGCGAAGCAGGCTCTCCTCTACCTGCCGCCCTCGATGCCCCCACCCCGCGACCCCAACTTCTTACCTCAGGCCGCAGAGCGAATTCGCCGCGTCCTCGAGATCACCCGCGGCCGCGCCTTCTGCCTCTTCACCAGCCACGCCCAGATGCGCGAGCTCCACGACCGCCTGCTCACCCAACTGCCCTACCCGTTGCTCATGCAAGGCTCCGCGCCGCGCCATATCCTGCTCCAGCAGTTCCGCGAAACCCCCAACGCTGTCCTCTTCGGCACCAGCTCATTCTGGCAGGGCATTGACGTCCAGGGCGAGCAGCTCAGCTGCGTCATCATCGACAAGCTCCCCTTTGCCGTCCCCTCCGACCCCATCATGAAGGCCCGCACCGACGCCATCACCGCCGCCGGAGGCAACGCCTTCAACGACCTCCAGGTCCCCCAGGCCGTCATTGCCCTCAAGCAGGGTTTCGGCCGCCTCATCCGCTCGCTCTCCGACCGCGGGGTCCTCATGCTCCTCGACCCCCGTATCCGCACCACCCGCTACGGCGCAACCTTCCTCGACTCCCTCCCCCCCTACCGCCGCACCGACGACATCACCGAAGTCGAACGCTTCTTCGACCTCCCCAACACGCCGTTGCCGCGACGCTAGTATCCTAGAACCAGACGTATGGGACGCAACCTCTACATCCTCGCCGCCACACTCGGAGCACTTTCGCTGCTCTCCATCGTGCTCTCGTTCACCAACATCGCCCAGCAGCCCGGCTCTCCCGGCGACGCCTCCCTCTGGCGCATGACCAGCATCGCGCTGCTGTGCGTCGCTCTGATCGTGACGCTGCTCGGCATCTTCAGCTCCCTCTTCGAGCAGGCCGAACGCCGCCACACCATCGAACGCCAGGAGAAGCGCCGTCGCCGCTCCGAGTAGAGGTTCGCCCCTGAAGCGCAGCCTTCCCCGGTAGAATGAGAGATGGCGCCAAAGCGTCGCCGATTGGAGTCTCACCCACCATGTTTGAAGTCACGGTACAGGCCGGTTTCTCTTCAGGCCACTACCTCCGCAACTACCGGGGCAAGTGCGAGAATCCGCACGGCCACAACTATCGCGTGCTCGTCACGCTCATCGGCGAAGAACTCGACCACGCCGGCCTTCTGCTGGACTTCAAGCTGCTCAAGCAGGTCCTTCGCCCGACCGTCGAATATCTCGATCACCAGATGATCAACGACCTCGAGCCTTTTACGACATTGAATCCTTCGGCGGAAAACCTCGCCCGCTATTTCTACCAGAAGACTGCAACGCAACTGATCGAAATGACCTCCGGCCGGGTTCGCGTCAAAGACTGCACCCTCTACGAGACCGACACCAGTTTTGCGCGATACTACGAGCCAGAAGCAGGGAAGTAGCATGCACCTTATTGAGCTGTACAAATCGGTGCAGGGAGAAAGCTCCTTCGCCGGAGTTCCGTGCATCTTTGTGCGGCTCGCGGGCTGCAATCTGCGCTGCTCCTGGTGCGATTCCGAGTACACCTTCACCGGTGGCAAGCCCTTCACCGACGACGAAATCATCGCGCAGATCGAGGCCCTGGAACCCTGTCGCCTGATCGAGTTCACCGGCGGAGAACCCATGCTGCAGGCCCGCGAACTCCTTCCGCTCATGGATCGCCTGCTCACCAAAAACTACACGCTCATGATCGAAACCAGCGGAGAGCGCCCCCTCGCAGACGTGCCCCGCGCTGTCCACAAAATCATCGACGTAAAGTGCCCCGGCGCTGGATCTGCTGCGAATACCTTCCGCATGGAAAACCTCGACGCGCTCACGCCCAACGACGAAGTAAAATTCGTCCTCACCGATCGCGCCGACTACGAGTTCGCCCGCGACTTCATCCAGGCCAACGGCCTCGCCGTCCGTTGCGGCGACATCCTGCTCTCGCCCGCATTCCTCAAAGCCCCAAGCGAGCAACGCTCCACAGAAAATTGCGCCCTCGACCCCCGCCTCCTCGTCGAATGGATGCTAGCCGACGGCCTGCCCGCACGCCTCAGCCTGCAGATCCACAAGTACATCTGGGAGCCGCGCAAAAAGGGAGTCTAGCCGCGGAAATCTTTCTGCGTTTCACCAACCTCTTCGCCCGTTCCACTCGCATACGCACGAGCCCGCCACGCGACCGGTCGACCGATCACCTGCTTCGTCAGCGCATACCACTGCACCACCAACAGCAAAATAATTCCCACCGGATGCAGCAGCGCCGACAGCGGCGGCTGCTTGAATCGCCGCACCGCCAGCATCCTCGGTAGATAAACCGCGACCACCGCCAGCGCTAGCAGCACGCTCACAGTCGCAGCCATCCGCGGATCATCGAACGTCGCGCCAACCACCTGACTGCTCACCCAAAACGCCAGCCAAAGCGCCGCAGCCATCACCGGCAACACCTGCCCCAACAACAGCAAAATCGTCAGCGGCACAATGCGCGCCGGTGCACCGAGACCCTCGGTAGCGTTCTTTGCGAGACCCATCCAAACCGCGCCCGCCGAGTCATACATCCTCACTGCAGCAAAGTCGGTCAGGTC
>DATCBR010000056.1:0-4344 GCA_036511765.1 Acidobacteriaceae bacterium
CCGGCGTGACTTTATCGAGCGGCGCGCGCAGCTCCTTGTACCGCGCTTCGGCGGTCGCGTCCATGGTGGAACCGCCCGGCCGATTGTCTCCAATGGTCAGGATCTCGCGCGGGCCATTGCGTCCATAGCGTCCGCCCGGCCTGTCCGGCACGCCCATCACCGCGGGCTCGTTGTCCAGCGGGGGAAGGCCGCTGAGGATCTGCGTGATCCGTGCAGCCGAGCCGCCGGAGAGCGGCTGCTTCCCTGCGATTCCACCATTGCGTTGCAGGATAAACGCCGTCACAGCCAGCCCCTCCTGGTTCGTCAGAGTTCCAGGCCTGGTGGGCGGCATGGTCTCGACGATCTCGCCAAACAGTTCCCCGACGACTCTCGGCTTCCATTGCGATTGGAAGCTGACGTTGGAGAGCGAGGGCGCCTCGGCCGTGCCCTCCAGATTGGCGCCGTGACACATGGCGCAGTTCTGGGTGTACACGGCGCGGCCCTGGTCGGCCTGCGCGGCGGTGAAGGCAGCGGAAGCTTGTCCAAGAGCGGCATGCGCCACGCACACGGCGGTAAGCAGACCGATGATTCTGGCTGATGAAGCGGAAGAATGCCGCACGGTTGATCTCCTTCTGGAACCCGTTTCAAAGACATTGAAACGGCACAGGAACAATACAGGAAAAGCGGGTCGAAAATCACCCGCGGGTTGCGGTACCCCGTCTGGGACTGTTGGGTGACGCATGAGATGGTCGCGGAAAATGGATCCGCCTGCGCAGCCGGACAGCAAAGAGCGGCAGCGGCACGGTCTTCTCGCTGGCGATACCCAACGCGCAGAAAACTGCCCGCGAGGCGCATGAGCAGCCCAACACAGCACAACTTCCAGGAGTGTACCGGCCTTACTGGGTGACGCTGGCCGTCTGCTGGCCTTTGCCATGGTCTACCAGGGCGAGCGCCTCGGGCAGGTAGGTGATGGCCTTGCCGATCTCCGGATCGGTTTCCGCGCGAATGCGCAGACCTTCCAACTGGCCAAACTGCGAGGTGAAGAGTTCGGCCTTGATGTTGGATTTGATCCAGTCCAGATTGGCCGCAATGTCTGCGTCGGTGAACTCGATCTTGTCGACGCGCAGGAAGTCCTTGAACTGCTGCATCACCGCATCGTCGACCACGAAGTCACGGCCTACGGTGTGGTTTGCGAGATAGTGTTTCGCGAAGATCCCGATGCCCGAGGGAACGAAGACGTAATGCTCATACTGCGCATAGTCCGCGCTGAGCGAGATCTGGAAGCGATTCAGATTGGGGACGGTGATCTTCTCGTCGGGCGTGATGCCGCCGCCGCCGTAGACAGTGCGGCCTGAGTCGGTGAGTTTGACCTCGGTGTTCGACTTGTCCGCCTTCTTGGCATCGTCGCGGACGTAGTAATAGTCGTAGAGCGAGACGCCGTCGTAGTCGCGCTGGATCAGGCGGCCAGAGGGCGTGTAGTAGTGGTAGGTGGTCAAGGCAAGGCCCGTGTCTTCCGGGATGGGAAACACGGTCTGCACCAGGCCCTTGCCGAAGGTGGTCTCACCGACGATCAATGCGCGATCATGGTCCTGCAACGCGCCGGAGACGATCTCCGCGGCAGAGGCCGTATTGCGGTTCACGATGACGACGATGGGATATTTGGTGGCGCCGGTCTCGCCCCGGGTCGCGCTGTAGACCTGGTCATGGAAGGCCCGCCCATGCTGGGATACGACGACCTGGCCTCTCTGGAGAAACTTGTCGGAGACGTTGACGGCCTCGTTGAGCAGGCCACCGGGGTTGCTGCGAAGGTCGATGACGAGGCCATGCATGCCGCCGTTGGACGCCTCAAACTTGTCCAGCGCGTCGCCGACTTCGCGGCTTGTGGTCTCCATGAAGTTGGTGACGTGGATGTAGCCGATACCCGGCTTGATCAGAAAGGCGACGTCGACGGAGTTGCGGGGAATCTCGTCGCGTACCAGGTCGAAGCTCATCGGCTGCTCGTGCCCTTCCCGCGCCATGGTCACGCCGACGTGGGTTCCTCTGGGCCCCTTCAACATGCCGGCCACCGCAGTCGAGTCGAGACCTTCGGCGGATTTGCCGTCGATGGCAAGGATGGCGTCGCCGGGCTTGATACCTGCCTTGAATGCAGGCGTGCCTTCAAACGGCGCGAGCACGACCACATGGATTACGCCGTTCTTGTCCGGCTGGGGCTGGATGGACATGCCAACGCCGTAGTACTTGCCGTGCTGGTCCTCGCGCATCTGGGCGAAGGCCTTGGGATCGTAGAAATTGGAGTGGGGATCGAGGACGTGGAGCATGCCGGGGATGGCGCCGTCATAGATGGCCTTGTCGACCATGTCGTTATTGAGATGTTCCGCGTAGTTCTGCTCGACGAGGTTGTAGACGTCGGTGAACTGGTGCAGCGAGTCGCGAACGGTGGACTCATCGGTGGCGGACTGGGCAGCCACGTTGCCGCCGACCATCGAGCCGATGACGGCGCAACTGGCGAGGAAGAGAGTCAGCAGGAAGAGTGCGCGCGAGGTGCGGGAGGCCATCGGTATAGTTACCTCAACTGAATCGAAGAGCTTGCGGCTTACGGGGGTGCGTGGCGAGAGCAAACTTCCGTGGAGCTTCGCGATATCGGAGTGTTGGACGCGCCGCGCGCTGCTTCTGTGAGCCATGCAGGACAAGCTTGCCGCCCACAGGATAAGTCTAGCAGGGAGTGTCAAGCGGGAGGACTGTACCCGAAGGCGCGGCGGAAGCTGGCAATCGGAGCGGCGCGACAGATAGAATGAACGGGATTGGCTATCGGGCCCAGGCGCCGCCAGTCCAACAAAGAAATATGCGCCGGGCGGAGATGGACCGAGGCCGACACCGGCAACGAAGGGGATTTCAAGATTGAAGAACAGCCGTTGGATGAGGAAGTATGTGACGTGCCGGTGCGCCGGCGGGCGATGGAACAGACTGCGCCCGGTTGTGCTGCTGGCCGGCGTGGCCGCGGTGTTGGCCACCGGGGTCAGCGCCCCCGCGCAGATCACCGTGCCCAAGTACCGCGGCGTGCAGGCCCCTCAGCCGCAGCGGCCGGACCTGCCGCGTCCCCAGGCCACAACTCCGGATGCCACCGTCGTCGAATTCCCTGTCGCACGCGTCAATGACCAGATCATCAGCAACAGCGACTACGCGCGGGCTCTGCAGCAGTTGAACGAAGACGCCCAGCAGGCCGGCGCAGCCCCAGCCGACGTGGAGCAGCGCCGCAAGGACCTCCTGCGTGAACTGATCGACCAGCAGCTTCTGCTTTCGCGCGGTAAAGAGCTGGACATCAACGCTGATTCCGAAGTGATCCGGCAGATCGACGAGATCCGCAAGAGGAACCACTTCGACTCAATGGAGGCGCTGGAGAAGGCGGTGCGCGAGTCCGGCGTCTCGTATGAAGACTTCAAGGCAAAGATCAAGAGCCAGGTCATCACCCAGCAGGTCATCCGCGATGAGGTGGGTCGAAAGCTGTCACTCACGCAGAAGGACGAGCAGGCCTACTACGACGCGCATAAGCAGGAGTTCTCGCAGCCGGAGCAGGTGCGGCTGAGCGAGATCCTGATTCCCACACCGGACGACGCGACCGACGCACAAGTAGCGCAGGCGCAGGCCAAGGCAGCCGAAGTTGAAACCAAGTTGAAGGCCGGCGCAAAGTTCGACGACCTGGCGAAGCAGTACTCAGGCGGGCCGAACGCCGATACCGGCGGCGACCTGGGTCAGTTCAAGCGCGGCCAGTTGGGTTCAGCGCTGCTGGAAGATCCGACCTTCGCCCTTCAGGGCGGTCACTGGACTGACCCAATCCGGACACGCCAGGGGTTCATCATCCTGCAGGTGACGGAACACACTCAGGAGGGCATTCCACCGCTGAAGAGTGTCGAGGACCAGGTGCAACAGGCGATGTATGTTGCAGCCATGGAGCCCGCGCTGCGCGCCTATCTGACCGATCTGAGGGAGAAGGCCTTCATCGACATCGCGGTCGGCTATACGGACACCGGAGCCAGCGCAAATGAGACCAAGCCGGTCTTCGCCGCTGCCGGCGAGCCAGCAGTGAAGAAGAGGGTGGTACAGAAGGCGCGGCTGAAGCGGCAACGCGCTGCATATGCAGCTGCTCAGGCGCAGGCCAAGGAAGATGCGAACAAGCCCGCTCCCGGCGGAACCGCGAATGTCGCCAGCGGCAAGAAGCCGAAGAAGATCCGCCGCGAAAAGATCCGCTTCGGTCAGATGCCCCAGAACTCACTGCCTGAGACACCGGAAGAAACCGTCGCAACGGGCCAGGGCCCCGGCGCGCCCTCCAGCGCGCAGGCCGCCACGGAGGACGCCACCACCGCTGCC
>DATCBR010000057.1:0-17979 GCA_036511765.1 Acidobacteriaceae bacterium
GGAGTCCGCCGCACACAGGCAAACACTGTTCCGAACAACGCATGGTAGAGGCCTAGATAGAGGCAGAAAAGAACCAGGATTCCCGCAGACGCCGGCGCGTCGATTCCACCGTAATAGTGCATGGTCCGGAATATCCAGTAACAGTTACCGAGATACCAGATGAACCCCGAGCAATAGCCCAGAAAGAACCCGTCACGAATGCGGATCGGATTGCCATCCGCGTCTTTGGCCGTGAGCGCAACAAGCAGCGGGACAACCGCGAACCAGCAGACGGCGGCACGCCATGGTGGTACAGGACCCGCAATAGGAAATGGCAATACCTGGAGCAAGCCCGAAAGGACAGCCATACTCCAGAGCCGGAACGGGATTCGCCACATCGTTTTGCAGTCTACCATTGCTTTTGGCGGAGTAAGAAAAATGGGCCTATTCGTGCCGTGCACCAGAATGTTTTTATCGCCGCTTCTATTCTGTTATGCTTCATAAGGCTTGGTAAAAGTAAGGGCCTTGTGCCGCGTAACTCAGGGAACGTGGCGAGCAAAGGCGGTAATTGGAAACTTCAAATGGGACGAGGAGATACAAATGGAAGTAAGCCGTATTATCGCGGAGATCGATGCGCAGATCGAAAAGCTGCAACAGGCGCGGGAGTTACTTTCGGGAACAGCGCCTAAGGCTAAGGGTCCAGGCCGGCCAAAAGGCAGCAAGAATGCAACGGGAACACGGCCCCGGCGCCACAAGCTGAGCGCCGAAGGACGGCGACGCATCTCCGAGAGCCAGAAGCGGCGCTGGGCTGAGCAACGCAAGGCCCCCCCAAAAGCTTCTTCCAAATAGCTGGCTTCCTGGTCACATCGACTCTTGCTGATGCGATCGCTCGTAGGTGACGCTTGTAGCGTCACCACAGCGACACAGGCATATTGTCCGCCGCTATCGAACGACGACAACCTCGCGTAGGTTGTCTTTGCCTAGAAAAAACCGATGGCTTTTGTAGGCCGCAAAATGCTTTTCGATCTGCCGGTTGGTATAGGTTTGTTGCATCGGATAATCGTCCGCGTGCTGCACGTTCACCTGGCTGGATTCCGTAAGGTGATAGCGGCAGAACCGGCTATCGTTGCTCTGCCCCTGCGATGTTCCTGTAGCTGAGTGAAACATCGCCAGCAGGTCCCCACCGGGAGCCATCACCTGATGGATGCGTCCCAGCACCGGCGCCAGCAGTTGCTCCGGCAGATAGTCGGCCGCATCCCAGAAGAGAACGACGTCGAAACCGCGCCCGGAGAAGTTCAGCTGCGCGTCCAGAAATCGCTCAACGTCCAAGCCGACCGGAGCGCCTTCTTCGTTGCGTACGACCAACTCCGGCTTCGCGGCATCCTCCACCAGGTTCGCGAGATAGATGCTGTGGCCCAGGGCCGTGATGAGATTGATGTTGCCCGACGAAGTCGGCCCAATGTCGAGCACACGCAGCGATTCATGCTTGCGCATGCGCTCGAGAATCTGACCCCAGCCGCTGGAGTGTCGCGGAATGCGATCACCGGAGCCAGACCCTCCGCCGGACTTGTCTCTGCTGCCAAAAAGAGGCAAGAAAGTCTCCTGACTAAGCGGTGGCTGTCGTCCCCGCCGGGAAAAGCTCCGCGGTTGCGCCCCCGGATTTCGCCACCTTCTCGGTCAGCTCCACCCTGCCTTTCACGGTAGCGTTTTCCTCGATAGAAAGGCGCTCGGCGAACAAATCGCCGCGGACTGCTGCGGAATTCCGCAACTCGATCCGCCCCTCTGCGCGCACCTTACCGTCTACGCGGCCATAGATGACGATGTCATGCGCTTGAAGGTCCGCCTGGACGCGGGCGTTGGGCCCGATAGTCAGACGCGCCTCTGAAAGCGAAATCGTCCCTTCCAGCACGCCATCCATGTACAGGTCTTCCTGCCCGGACAACTCTCCGCGAATCGTTACGGACTTGCCAATTACTGTCGCATTCTCCGACGGCTTCATTGCGCTACCCTCGCTGTGTACCTGCGATGATGATACTCGAGCGGACTATATCAGCCTTGGATGCCGGCTCGCATCGCGTTCCGGGGTGCAAGCTGCAACACTTGTGACCAGGCCATCGTGTTTGGCGTCTAATCCAAAGATGCCCCTCCCCAAGCCGATGCGAGAAACCATCTCCAGCAAAGCTCGCTCCCGGAAAAGCCCGGGCGATTCGGCACGTTTCGTTCCACAGTTCCTGCCCGCCACCATTCGCCTGGCAACCCCCATGTTCCTGCTCCTGCTTGCCCTGACGCATACCCATGATGCCGAAGGGCAGGCAGCGATATCTGCGCCCACCGAGTCGGCGAAGACCTGGGCTGTGGATTGCGCGAAGAACGAGGAGCAGCTGATCGAGCACCCGGGGTCATATCTGCGATACAAGCTGCGTCAGGTGGATCAAAAGGGCGATCAATTGCGCGACCAGATTGAGACGCAGCAAGGGACGGTGGCGCGGCTGATCGAACGCGATGGACATCCTCTGACACGCGAGCAAGACTCAGCGGAACGTGCGCGGCTGAACGCCGTGATCTCCTCCCCGGATGATTTTGCCCGCCATGTCCGCCGCGAAGAGGAGAGCCGGAAGAACGGGCTCAATCTCCTGCGACTGATTCCCGATGCCATGCTTTGGAGCTATGCGCCGGGCCAGCCGCAATTGCAGCAGCACGGCCCAGGCGTCCCTCCGCTGATCGTCCTCGACTTCAAGCCAGACCCCAAGTGGTCTCCACCCAATCTCCAATCGGAGCTGCTGACCGGTCTTGAGGGCCGTCTCTGGATCGACGCCGCTACACACCGCATCGTGCATTTGGAGGCGACCATCTTTCGTTCTGTAAACGTCGGTTGGGGGGTCCTGGCGCATGTATACCCCGGTGGCACGGTGACGCTGGATCAGACCGCAACTGGTAACGAACGCTGGATCGTCCACCATGTTGCAGAACAGTTCACAGTGCGGGCGCTCCTGGTAAAGAGCGTGCGGGAGCAGGCGACCACTGACACCTCGGACTATCAGAAGGTGACCGCAATGTCCTACCAGCAAGCAATCAAGCTGCTGCTCGACACACCACTGCCGCAGCGCTGAGTAGCAGCACGGAGTGATAGCACGGGCCTAACTGGCATTGCGGGAGGCGCTGCGCCGTCTCGTGGACCGGTACCTGCTCTTCTACTATCTACCTCTGTTATCATCGCCATTTCCCGATGGCACAGCGCCGCCTTGGGCAAATGCGGCCCTTGGTCTCGGAGGAGATGCGACGTGAACGGAACCTTTGCTGAACATCCCGAGATCGCGGCGCGCTTTCCTGATCTGCATCCGCCGTTCGATCCGCGCGCGGCGGTGGTGGAGGCGAACCGTTGCCTGAACTGCTTTGACGCGCCCTGCATGGGCGCCTGCCCAACGCATATCGATGTACCGAAGTTCATCAAGAAGATTGCGTCGGCAAATGTGACCGGCTCTGCACGGACGATCCTGGAGGCAAATGTGCTTGGCGCAAGCTGCTCGCGCGTGTGTCCCGTGGAGGTGCTGTGCGAGGGCGCCTGCGTGATGCACGGACGTGAGGAGAGACCGATTGAAATCGGTCGCCTGCAGCGCTTTGCGATGGAGACGTATTACTCCTCCGGCGGAAGAATCCCGCTCCGGTCGCGTCCGGAACGCAAACAGTCCATAGCCTGCATTGGATCAGGTCCGGCCAGCCTCGCGTGTGCAGCGGAGCTGCGACAGCAGGGCTTCCAAGTGACGGTGATGGATCGCCGCTCTTTCCCGGGTGGGCTGAATACCTACGGCGTCGCCGAGTACAAACTGCGTGCCGCGGACAGCCTGCATGAAGTCGAGCAGATTCGCGAGCTTGGGGTGAAGTTCGAGACGCGAAAGATTGATGCGGGAACGCTGGATCACCTGGAGCGCGATTTCGATGCCGTCTTTCTGGGCGTCGGTCTGGGCGCGATGCAGCGGCTGGACGTGGAGGGCGTGGCTGACGCCGGTCCCGCACTTATGGATGCGTTGGAGTTCATCGCCGGTTACAAGACCGGCAAGCGGCTGGCTGTTGCGTCAAGAGTGGTAGTGATCGGCGCGGGGAATACGGCCATCGATGCGGCGGTGGCAGCGAAGCGGCTGGGCGCGGACGAGGTCACAATCCTTTACCGCAGGCAACGCGAGAACATCTCGGCGTTTGACTTCGAATATGAGCACGCGCTCAAAGAAGGTATTACCTTCGTTTGGGAGATGTTGCCAGTGCGACTCACGAGTGCTGCTAGCGGCCTGACCCTGATCTGCACGCGCGTACGGACCGATGCATCCGGCAGACTGGTCCCGGTTGCGGGAGCGGACCTGACCATCCAATGCGACGTCATCATTCCGGCCATTGGGCAGTCGCCGCTGTTTGAGCTGCTACAACAGGCGCGTGGCGTGAAGCTGGACAAGGGCCGGGTGATCATTGACCGCGCGACGGGACAGACCAGCAACCCGAGGTTCTTCGCCGGCGGCGACTGCGTGAACGGCGGCCGTGAGGTGGTGGACGCGGTGGCCGATGGCAAGCGCGCAGCGCTGGGCATTGCGCAATGGCTCGGCACGCCGGCTGAACGAAGCGCAGCGACGGGGACACCGCCATGGCTGACCTGACAACCAACTTCGCCGGCATCCGCTGTCCCAACCCGTTCTGGCTGGCCAGCGCGCCGCCGACCAACTGCGGCGAGCAGATCATGCGCGCCTTCGACGCCGGCTGGGGCGGCGCGGTGTGGAAGACCATCGGCGAGCCGATAACCAATGTCAGCTCGCGCTATTCATCCGTGGACTGGGCCGGCCAGCGCATGATGGGGCTGAACAACATCGAGCTGATCAGCGATCGGCCCATTGAGACGAATCTGCGTGAGATCGCTGAGGTAAAGAAGCGTTATCCGAAACACGCCGTCATTGCCTCCCTGATGGTTGAATCGAAGCGGGAGAACTGGCATGACATCGTAAAGCGCGCTGAGGACGCAGGCGCGGACGGCCTGGAGCTGAACTTCGGCTGCCCGCACGGCATGAGCGAGCGCGGCATGGGGTCGGCCGTCGGCCAGGTTCCCGAGTACGCGCAGATGATCACCGCGTGGGTGAAGGAGGCAGCGCGCACGCCGGTGCTCGTGAAGCTGACGCCAAATATCACTGACATCCGCATGGTTGCACGAGCGGCCAAGCGCGCCGGCGCGGACGGCCTCTCCGCGATCAACACCATCAACTCCATCACCGGCATCGATCTCGACACCTTCGCACCTCGGCCTATGGTTGACGGCAAAAGCTCGCACGGCGGCTACTGTGGCCCCGCGGTTAAGCCGATCGCGTTGAATATGATTCAACAGGTCAATGGAGACGATGTCGATGGCCCGCCTATTCCCATGTCGGGCATCGGTGGCGTCTCAAGCTGGCGCGACGCGGTCGAGTTTTTTCTGCTGGGCTGCGGCACCGTGCAGGTATGCACAGCGGCGATGCACTACGGCTACCGCATCGTCGAGGACATGATCGACGGCCTGAGCAATTGGATGGATGCGAAGGGATTTGCGACCATCGAGGATTTTCGCGGGCTGAGCCTGCCGCGTGTGACCGACTGGAAGCACCTGAACCTGAACTACAAGATCGTTGCCTCCATCGATGAGTCGCTCTGCATTGGCTGTCAGCTCTGCCACATCGCCTGTTGGGACGGCGCGCACCAGTGCATCCATCTCGACCGCGTGTCAGGAGTTGTGGACGGACAAGTCGAAGTCCACGCCAAGCCGCGCCTGAACGGGCTCGAGACGATTGCCGTGACGCCAATCGCCAAGCTCGATCCACCGAAGCCGCACGTCGGGCCATATGCCATCTCGCTCGAGCGCATCCCGCGAGTAGACGAGACAGAGTGCGTTGGCTGCAACCTCTGCTCGCTGGTTTGCCCGGTCGACCAGTGCATCACAATGGTGGAGCGGTCGACGGGCCTCGCACCGCAGACCTGGGCCGAACGCACGGCCAGCGCCGCGGACTGTGCGCCGCCGCAGGTGGCAGGATAATGACCCATAATGTCGCACAGGTCGAGGAGGCAGCATGGCCACGCTAATCAAAGGCGGCAAGGTCGTCAGCGCGAAGGAGACGAAGCTCGCCGATGTCTTGATCGAAGGCGAGAAGATCGCGCGCGTGGCGCCGGCGATCGATGCTGAGGGCCATACAGTCCTTGACGCGACGGGAATGCTGGTATTGCCCGGCGGCATCGACGTTCACACGCATCTGGATATGCCGTTCGGCGGGACGGTCTCAGCCGACGACTACGAATGGGGCACACGTGCCGCAGCCATTGGCGGGACGACTACCGTAATTGATTTTGCGCTACAGTCGATGGGCAAGCCCATGAGCGAGGCCTTCCAGACCTGGCGCGCGAAGTCCGAGGGCAAGGCATGCATCGATTACGGTCTGCACATGGCCGTCACCGACCTTGGCCCGAACGATTCCTGGCTCGATGACGTTAACGAGATGGTGCGGCTGGGCATCACCAGCTTCAAGATCTTCATGGCCTACCCCAACGTGCTGATGGTGAACGACGCCACCATTTTTAAGCTGATGCAGCGCACGGCAAAGCTCGGCGCGCTGGTGATGGTGCATGCGGAGAACGGGACAGTCATCGACATCATCGTCCAACAGGCGTTGGCGGCCGGGCACACCGGCCCGCTCTACCACGCGCTCACACGTCCGCCCGCAGCAGAAGCCGAAGCCGTCCACCGCGTCTTCGCCCTGAGCGAGCTTGCCGGCAAAGCGAACAGCTACATCGTCCACGTCTCGTGCGAAGAGGCGATGCGCGAAGTTGAGGCCGCGCGCAAACGCGGCCTGCCCGCGATGGGCGAAACCTGCACGCAGTATCTCGTCCTCTCGATCGATGACGACATGGGCAAGCCGTGCTTCGAGGACGCGAAGTACGTCTTTACGCCTCCCCTCCGCGAGAAGAAGAATCAAGCTCCCCTGTGGGCCGCGGTGAAGGACAACCGGCTTCAGGTCGTCTCCACTGACCACTGCCCCTTCCGCTTCAAGGACCAAAAAGCGCTCGGCATCGAGGTCTTCACGAAGATTCCCAATGGCGGCCCGGGCATCGAGAACCGCATGCAGTTGACGTATCATCACGGCGTAAATGGTGGCCGCATCTCGCTGGAGCGGTTCGTCGAAGTTACGGCCGAAGCGCCGGCGAGGATCTTCGGTATGTATCCCAGAAAAGGGATTGTGGCCGCCGGTTCCGACGCGGATATTCTCATCTGGGACCCAGACGCGGAGTATACGATTACCGCAGCGACCCAGAGCATGCACACCGACTACTCCATCTTCGAGGGCTTTGAGGTGAAGGGCAATGCGCGGCAGGTCTTCTCGCGCGGCGAGCTGGTGGTGGAGCAAGGCAAGTTCCTCGGCCGCGTGGGCCGCGGGCAGTACCTGCGTCGCGGACTGGGTGAGGTCCTCGCCGGATGACTCTGTACCCTGAAGGCCGCGCCAGTCTCACCGATGCGTATGGCCTGCGCGCCGACCCACATCTCTATAACGCCGACCTCGCGCCGACCACCGACGAACAGCGCCACTGGACGACCTACAACTACATCGCCCTGTGGTTCTCCATGTCCATGGAGGTGACCACCTACATGCTGGCGTCGAGCCTGATCGCCGGCGGTATGAACTGGAAGCAAGCCATCGGGACCATCCTGCTGGGCAACCTCATTGTGCTGGTGCCCATGGTACTGAACGCCCACGCCGGCGCAAAGTACGGAATTCCCTTCCCTGTCTTTGTGCGCGCATCCTTTGGCGTAAAAGGCGCGAACATTCCGGCCGTGCTGCGCGCGCTCGTAGCCTGCGGATGGTTTGGCATTCAGTCGTGGATCGGTGGCACAGCTATTGCGCAGATGGTGAACGTCATGGCGCCGCGCACCGTGCAGATGCCGTGGGTGCCTGGACTCTGCTTCCTCGTATTCTGGGCGCTCAATATGTATGTCGTGTGGCGCGGTGTGGAGTCGATCCGCTTTCTGCAAAGCTACTCGGCTCCCTTCATGATCGTGATGTCGATACTGCTGCTCGGGTTTGTGCTGCACCGCGCAGGTGGCTTCGGTCCGTTGCTCGCCGCGCCAAGCCAGTTCCACACGACAGGCGAATTTGCCCGCTTCTTCTTCCCCGCCCTTACCGGCATGGTGGGCTATTGGGCAACACTTTCCCTCAACATCCCGGACTTTACGCGATACGCGAAATCTCAAGGCGCGCAAATCATTGGTCAGGCATTCGGGCTGCCTGTCGCCATGACGCTCTTCTCCATGCTGGGGATCGTATGCACCTCCGCCTCGACCGTCATCTTTGGCCGCGCCATCTGGTCGCCGGTGGAGCTTCTCGGTCGCTTCAATCAGCCGTGGCTCGCCTTCCTGGGGTTGATCGCGTTGCTGGTTGCGACGCTAAACGTCAATATCGGTGCAAATGTCGTCGGCCCGTCCAACGATTTTGCCAATCTGGCGCCCCGCTTCATCAGCTTCCGCACCGGAGGCGTCATCACTGGGGCCATCGGTCTGCTCATCATGCCCTGGAGGATGATGTCCAGCTCGCACAACTACATGCAGTGGCTTATAGAGTACTCAGCGATCCTTGGCCCGGTCGCCGGCATCATGATCGCCGACTACATCTTCCTCCGCAAGACGCGGCTTGACACGGAAGATCTCTACCAGCGCCACGGACAGTATGAGTATCGCCATGGCTTCAATCCGCGCGCGATCATTGCGCTGCTGGCCGGAGTAGTCTCCGCGCTGATCGGCCGCTTCGTGCCGGATCTCTCAATCCTCTTCAAGCTCGCGTGGTTCGTAGGATTTGGAGTCGCCGCGATCGTCTATCTCATACTGATGCCGCACTCGCGGCGCGGAGGCGGAACCACTCCCCTGGCGCAGCGCATACCTATACCCATTCCTATTCCGAAGCTCGACAAGCGGCTGGATCCAGCGCCCAGCGCCAGTGCCAGCGCCCAGTGCCAGCGCCAAAGCGTAACAATGGCCCGCTCAATTAGTTGATAGCTGCTCGATATGGTCTTTTTTTTGGCGGAACGGCGAAGGTAAGACAAAAGTTAACCCCAGACGCCATACCGGGATTACCCAGTTCACAATTTGTTGCCTGCAAGCAAGATTTGGCCTGTTTTGGGACCAGGCCGCCCATTCTGGAACGGCGGCACCAGTCCAAACGAGCCTACAGGCCAGCTTCGGAAATTCCAGCTTCCTGCCGGGTTTCTGCGTTTTCTCCTTGACGCCGCTGGGGTTCCCCGCTAATCTATCCAACGTGGACGGACTCCCTTCGGGTTGAGTTGGCCACAACGAAGTCCACCCACTTCGTTGCTTTACCGGAATACCCACGCAACAGCCCCCACCGCGCTGCGTGGGTTTCCTTTTTAAGCCATCAGTATTTAAGGCCCTTCTGGCATCCTTCCCTGTCATCCCGCAGACGTAGCGTATAGACTCAGCCACGCCTGGGGCGGCTGGGGCCCTACTATTGGACCGGCAAGAGTCTTTCCTTGCTCTACACCGCGACGGTAAAAGTGTCCTCGCTCCGCGTTATCGCGCGATACAGGGTGTCGCGCTCGAAGGGCACGCGTCCGGCCTCGGTAATCAGCCGCACCAGATCGGCCCTTCGCATTCCCTGCGGCGTGGTCGCACCGGCGTCGTGGTAGATCTTCTCCTCGATCACCGTGCCATCAATGTCATCGGCGCCGAAGCGCAGCGAGATCTGCGCCATCTCCGGCGTCACCATCTGCCAGTAGCTCTTCACATGCGGGAAGTTGTCCAGCAGCAGGCGCCCGATCGCGATCTGCTTCAGGTCCATCATGCCCGTCGTCTTAGGGATATGCGCCAGCGCGGTATTGTCCGGATGGAAGGCCAGCGGGATAAATGTCTGGAATCCGCCGGTATCGTCCTGTACGGCGCGCAGCCGCAGCATGTGGTCCACGCGGTCCTCGTCGTTCTCGACATGCCCATAAAGCATCGTTGCATTGGACTTGAGGCCGATGCGGTGCGCCGTCCGCGCCGTCTCCAGCCATTCGCCGCCGTCGATCTTGTGGTCGCAGATGATGTGTCGCACACGGTCCGCAAAGATCTCCGCGCCACCGCCCGGACAAGAATCGACACCGGCGTCTTTCATCCGGCGCAGCGTCTCCTCGATGGTCATCTTGCCGCGCTTTGCTAGGAAAGCTACTTCAACCATGGTGAACGCCTTGATGTGCACCTTCGGATAGCGCTCCTTAAGCCCGCTCACAAGGTCCATGAAGTACTCGAAGGGAAGGTCGGGGTGCAGCCCGCCCACGATGTGGAACTCCGTTACCGCTTCAGTCAACCCTTGGCCCGCGGTCTCCCACGCCTGTTCCAGGGCCATGGTGTACGTGCCGGCCTCGCCCTTCTTTCGTCCAAAGGCGCACAGGCGGCAGCTCGCGACACAGACATTCGTCGGGTTGATGTGCCGGTTCACGTTGAAGTATGCGATATCGCCGTGCATCCGCTCGCGCACCGCGTTGGCCATCCATCCAACCGCAAGGATGTCTCCGCTACGGTACAGCACAACGCCGTCATCGAAGCTCAGCCGCTCGCCCGTCGCCACCTTCTCCGCAATCGGCTCCAGCGCAGGATCGCTTGTGGCAAAGCCATGCCTCGGCCGGAACTCGGCAGTCATCGATCGGGGCTCGAAAGTGCTTTCCATCCTCATTTCATTGTAATCACCGCCGGATTTCTCTTCCTTGCAGGAGGTGAGAAGATAGAAGAATGAGCGTCCAGACATCCGCCGAGACGATGCTGGCCGGCGTGCTGCACGGCAAGGAAGACCTGCGCATGGAGCGCATTCCATTGCCCCGCGCTGAGGATGGAGAACTCGTCATCCGCGTGGCCGCTGCCCTCACTTGCGGCACCGACCTTAAGGTCTATCGCCGTGGCTACCACGCCATGATGTTGAAGCCGCCCATCCTCTTTGGGCATGAGCTTGCCGGCACTGTGGTCCAGACGGGGCGCGGTGTAACCAGGTTCAGTGTGGGTGACCGCGTTGTGCCCGTCAACTCCGCTCCATGCGACCAGTGTTTCTTCTGTCTGCGTGGACAGCACAATCTCTGCGAAGACCTGCTGTTCAACAACGGCGCCTATGCGGAGTACATTCGCATCCCCTCACGCATCGTGTCGAAGAATACATACGCTGTGCCCGATTCCCTTCCCTTTCAGCATGCCGCGATGACCGAGCCTCTCGCGTGCGTGGTCCACGGCTTCAATGAGACAGACGCCAAGGGGGGCGACACGATGGTTGTCATCGGTGCGGGCCCTATCGGCCTGATGTTCATGCAAATCGCGAAGGTGCGCGGAGTCCGCGTGATCGCCGTCGTCAAACGCGACGATCAGGTGGCTACGGCGCGGCGCTTCGGCGCAACCAGCGTCGTGCAGATCGCATCCACTGCCGATGGCATGCAGCAGGCCATTGCTGAAGTGCGCGCGCTGACGGGTAACTCCCGCGGCGCGGATGTGGTGATCGAAGCGGTCGCCACACCGGAGACATGGGAGGCAGCGGTTGCCATGTCCCGCAAAGGCGGCGCGGTCAATTTCTTCGGCGGACCTCCGAGCGGCACCACCGTTGCCCTGGACACCAACCGTCTCCACTACGGCGACATTACGTTGAAGGCCAGCTTCCACCACACGCCCGCGGCCTGCCGCGCGGCGTTGGAGTTGATCTCCAGCGGCAAGTTCGATGCGGCCGGCTTCATCACCGCCTCCGCCTCGCTGAGCGATCTGCCGCAGGTCTTCGCGGCCATGATGACGCGCTCAGCCGACAATCGCGGAGGCATCAAGACAGCGATCCTCCCTCTCGCCGCTGACGCCGCCGGGAGCGCCGCATGACCTCGCCCGCAGAGGTCGACACGCGGGACTCCGCCGCACAGCGGACCGTGGACGCCACAACGGAGCAGAATCCCGCCCGCACCGCAAGCGCGATCTCTCTCGCCGCTCTTGCGGGCTCACCCGCGCAATACATCACTCCAGACGAACGGCCCACACTCGACGAGGCCCTTGCGTGGTGCCGTCAGCTTGCGACCAGCCACTACGAAAACTTCCATGTCGCCACATTCTTCCTGCCGCAGCGCGTGCGGCCGC
The DNA here is from genome assembly GCA_036511765.1 of Acidobacteriaceae bacterium. Taxonomy (GTDB): domain Bacteria; phylum Acidobacteriota; class Terriglobia; order Terriglobales; family Acidobacteriaceae; genus Edaphobacter. Next base: position 12,116 of record DATCBR010000057.1, read on the forward strand.
ACTTCTGGAGCCTGTATGCCTTCTGCCGCGTCTCCGACGATCTGGGTGACGAGGTTGCCGATACCACAACCGCGCTGCGCCTGCTGCGCGCCTGGGGCGAGATGCTGGACGAGTGCTACGACGCACCTGGGAACTCGCGTCACCCCGTATTCGTCGCGCTGCGCGAGACCATAACCAGTTGCGAGCTGCCTCGCCAACTCTTCCACGATCTGCTCCGCGCCTTCATCCAGGACCAGATCAAGACCACCTACACAACGTGGGACGAGGCGGTGGACTATTCCCACTACTCTGCGAACCCAGTGGGCAGGCTTGTATTGATGATCTGCGGCTATCGCGACGAGCAGCGGGCGCAGCTCAGTGACCGCATCTGCACGGGACTGCAACTCGCCAACTTCTGGCAGGATGCCGTGCGCGACTCTGCGATCCCGCGCCGCTACATCCCCAGCGAATACATGGAACGCTTCGGCGTCGCTGAAGGGCAGATCGAGGGTCGTGTCTTTACGCCGGAGTTTGGCGCGATGATGCGCGCGCTGGTGGACCGCACGCGCGAGATGCTGAACGACGGGGCGTCCATCCGCGATGCGGTCGATCCCGAACTGCGCACCACGCTCGATCTCTTTTACCGCGGCGGCATCGCCATCCTCGATGGCATCGCAGCCCAGGAATACGATGTGCTGCGCGGGCGGCCCATGGTGACGCGGCGCAAGAAGATCGAACTGCTCGTCCGCGCCTTCGTTGGCAAGCTGCGCGCCGGACGCGGCCCTCAGAACCCTGGAGCATCTCACGCGTGAGTGCAGCAGGCACGACCTCGGTCCACGCGCAAGCGGGCATCGCGGATGCCTACGCACATTGCCGCGAGATAGCGCGTCGCGAGGCCAGGAACTTCTACTGGGCCTTCCGTGTGCTCCCGCGCCACAAGAGCGATGCCATGTGCGCCATCTATGCCTTCATGCGCCGCGCGGACGACCTCGCCGACGACGAGTCGAAGCCGCTGGAGGCCCGGCGTGCCGAGATGGCCAGGTGGCTGGATGCATGGCGCGCTTCACGCGGCGGGAAGTCCTCAGCATTGACACGGCCTGAGGCATCAGCCTCGGATGAAACCATCTTCACCGCCCTCGCCGACACACAGCGGCGCTTCTCCATTCCCGACTCGCTGCTGGAAGAGCTTGTGGCCGGGACGACGATGGACCTCGAACCGCACGAAGTCGACGCAGACGGCGTGCAGACCTGCGCAACCTTCGAGAAGCTGTACCGTTACTGCTACCTTGTGGCCTCAGTCGTTGGGCTGGTGTCGATCCGCGTCTTCGGCTACACGGATAAGCGCGCCGAGGCGCTGGCGGAGGAGACCGGCATCGCATTCCAGCTCACGAATATCCTGCGCGACGTGAAGGAAGACATCGAGTGCGGGCGCGTCTACCTTCCGCTGGATCTGATGGGCGAGTTCGGCGAGACAGTGCCTGAGCTGCGCGAGCTGGCTGCTGGCCGCGCGATGACCGAGCGAGAGCGTGGGATGCTGGCGACGTTCGCGATCCGCGCGGAGAAGTATTACGTTGCGGGCCGCAAACTGGTCCCGCTGCTGGACCGCGACAGCCGCGCCGCGATGTGGGTGCTGATGACGATCTACCATCGGCTGCTGGGCAAGATTGCCGACCGCAGGATGGAGGTCTTCGGCGAGCGCGTCTCAGTTTCCACTGCCACGAAGCTGTCCATCCTCGCGCGCGGTCTGGCGATGGCGGCGTGGAACAGGATCGTGCCGTGAGCAAAGGACCAGCACGCGAGATCGTCGTCGTGGGCGCAGGTGTCGCGGGCCTAAGCGCGGCAGAGGCGCTGGCGCGAGCGGGTGAGAAGGTCACGCTGCTGGAGCGGCGGCCGATGATCGGCGGTCGCGCGTATTCGTACCTGCATCCCGCGCTGAATGAGGTGGTGGACTCGCAGCATGTGGTGGTTGGCTGCTGCTCCAACCTGATCGAGCTGACGAATGCTGCCGGGCTTGCCGACAAGGTGCGCTGGTACGACAAGCAGAACTGGCTTGAGCCGACGACCGCGGCGCGCGGACCGCGCAATACGATCATCGAGATCGGCGCGCTGCCCGCGCCGATGCAGTTTGCAGGCAGCTTCCTGCGCGCGCCCATGCTGGAGATGGCGGATAGGCTGGCCGTCGCACGCGGGCTGATGGAGTTCCGTAACGGAGCCGAAGGCGACGATACGGAGAGCGTAGCTCAGTGGTACCAACGCACGCGGCAGACCGAGCGCGCGGTGCGGCATCTGTGGGAGCCGCTGGTGCTGGCGACGCTGAACGATTCCTCCGACCGCTGCTCGATGAAATATGCGGCCAAGGTCTTCTATGAGCTGTTCCTGAAGAACAAGACCGGCGGTCGGCTGGGCATTCCGACGCTGCCGCTGAGCGAGTTCTACGGCGCAGTGGCAGAGCGTGTCTGCGCGCTGGGCGGGCGCGTAGAGCTGCGCGCCGGCGTGGAGCAGATCGCGCGACAGACAGACGGGCGATGGCTGCTGCGGGCTGGCGAGCGCGAGGGCCAGCACGAGTTTTGGGCGGACGATGTGGTGCTGGCGCTGCCGTTCGAGCAGACGCAGAGGCTGGTCGGGTCGATGACGCTGGGCGGCGACGCGGGCGCCGCGGCTCACGAATCTGCGCGGCGTGAGCTGCTGGCGAAGATGGCGCGGTTCGATCACTCTCCTTACATCTCTGTGCTGCTGTGGTTCGATCGCGAGATCACCGAGCTCGATCACGCGTGGCTGCTGGACTCGCCGGTGCACTGGTTCTTCCACAAGTCGCGGATTCGGGGCAGCGGCGGGCCGAGCTACGTCGAGGTCGTTATCTCCGGCTCGCGCGAGGACCTGCTGAAACCACGGGAAGCTCTGCTGGCGATGGCGACGAGCGAGCTGGCGCGGTTCTTTCCTGAGGTGGCGCGGGCGAAGGTAGTGAAGTCCGGCGTGCTGAAGGAGGCGCGGGCGACCTTTACTCTGCCGCCGGGCGAGGACGATGCGCGGCCGGCGCAGAAGACAGCGATCCTGGGACTGTACCTCGCAGGCGACTGGACCGCGACCGGCTGGCCCTCGACCATGGAGAGCGCGTGCCGCAGCGGGCGGCTGGCAGCCGGCGCTGCGACAGGCGATACAGCGCGGTTCATGGCGAAAGAGCCGGAAGCTACGGGGCTGGCCAGGTTCCTGGCTGCGCGATAAGGTATCCCCTCCCCCCACCCCCCAGATACCTATCTAACTTCAAATCTGCGAGATGCAGAGAGTCGGCTGCAAGTGCCTGATCTCAGGATAGTTAAGTGCCAAGTATATGAAAACATTGGGCCGTGATCTGACGCGAGATTTAGTAGAAAGCCGATCAAAAAAAGGAAAGGCCGCCTGTGATGGCGGCTTCGTCTGATTTCTCTCTCTGCTTCTATTGTATCAAGCGAGGCATAACTGCCATGCCAACTTTCTTGGCCTCTATTCCCAAGCGGACCAGTGGATTAGGTGGTTTGGGGTCTTGACACGAATTGCTGCGCTTGCAACTATAAAGCCTTCTCGCAAATGCCCGCCCACGTCATCCATGTCGGCCAGGACTACTGGCACCGTCTGCAGGTGCTGCAGAGCGCAGGGCTGCACGTCGAGCAGTGCCGGGACCTACAAGCGCTGCAACTGACGTTGCGAACGGGGACGGACCCACACGCGATTCTGCTGGCGGCCTCTCCCGACCTGAATCCGGCGCAGGTGATGGAGCTGGTCCGGCCGGTGACGAAGTGCCCGGTGATCCTGTTCTCCACGGGAAAGATCGTGCCTGATCCCAAGCGGTACGACCTCGTGGTACATCCGCTGACCGACCCCAGTCTATGGCTGGCGGAGGTGAGGGAGACGATCCGCAAGAGTGAAGCGTTGCGCGCTCACAGTGAACAGGTGCGCGGTGACTCGATCGTTGTGCGGGAGACTTCGGAGAAGTCGAGGCGCGACTCCTCAGAGCTGCGGCGGGCGGCGCGTGAGGAGCGGGAGCGGACTGAACGGCTCATAAAGCCACGACGGCAGGATGGGGAGTAGCGGGGTTATCTTATGCCACGCCTGTGAAGCCATGCCCTTGCGAATTGGCGAAAAGCAGATTCCTTCGCATTCGACTGGCGTCGAACGCTGCGGAATGACAAAAACGTGGGCGACGAAGATTGTGGCTGACCCCAGGTGCCCAAAGGCGAGGCACCTGGGGCACCCGATCTGTTAAGACATGCCCTTCCGAATTGGCGAAAGGCAAAAGCAGATTCCTTCGCATTCGACTGGCGTCGAACACTGCGGAATGACAAAAACGTGGGCGGCGGATTTGGGCACGCGTGAACACGTAGGCCTTCCGGACGGAAAGGCAACCCACCCTTTCGCGTCGCGAAAGGATGGGCCACCCGGTTTTCTCGGCTAGTGTGCGGTGGAGTGGCCGGAGGCGGAGGCGAGTTTTTCCTCGGCTTCGCGGATAAGGATGTTGGCGCGGTCGTAGGCTTCGGGGTCGTCGCCGGCGGTGGCCCAGAGCTTGTCGCCTTCGGCCATCTCCTCGCGGGCCTTGGTGGTGTCGATCTCCTCGGGATGCATGGCGGTCTCGGCGAGGATGGTGACGCGCTCCGGCAGCACCTCCACGAAGCCCCAGGCGACGAAGAAGCGTTGCTCGCCGGCTGAGCCGCCGTGGAGGCGGACCTCGCCTGCGCCGAGTTCGGCCAGCAGCGGCGCGGCGCCATAGAGCGCCTCCATGTAGCCGGTGAGGCCGGGCAGTTCGACGGCCTCGGCGGTGGCGTCGAGCAGGAGTCGGTCCGGCGTGACGAGCCGGATGGCGAGGAGGTTCGAGTTGGAGGTGTCGGGCATTGTCGAGGTTCGTGGTTCGAGGTTCGTGGTTCGTGGTGCGGGGAGCGAGTGTGTCGGGCTTTCAGCCCTCCGGTCTCTAATCGATCTGCTACCTAGGCCTTCCCGCTTCGCGGGATCGGCCTAGGCTGTTATGTCGTCGCGCCTTCGGCGCTTGAATCTGACCTCAGGGGCTAAAGCCCCGTCGGCGGTGGTGCTTTCTACGGCATCCTTCTCTACGCTCAGGACAGGCTCTCAAGCCGTGCCCTTAACAAAACCATTCGAACCTACGCCGGAAGCCTACTGCTATGCGTTTGTGGCCTGCATTTTTTCGGCGGCTTTGAGGACATCTTCGATGCCGCCTTTGAGGTAGAAGGCCTGTTCCGGAATGGAGTCGTGCTTGCCTTCGATGATCTCCTTGAAGCTGCGGACGGTATCTTCAACCTTGACGTAGGCACCGGGGATGCCGGTGAAGATCTCCGCAACGTGGAAGGGCTGGGAGAGGAAGCGCTGGACTTTACGGGCGCGGGCGACGGTGGTTTTATCCTCTTCCGAGAGCTCGTCGATGCCGAGGATGGCGATGATGTCCTGGAGGTCCTTATAGCGCTGCAGGATGCGCTTGACGCCCTGGGCGACGTCGTAGTGCTCCTGGCCGACGACGGTGGGGGAGAGGATACGCGAGGTGGAGGAGAGCGGATCGACGGCGGGATAGATACCGAGCTCCGACAGCGGACGCGAGAGCACGGTGGTGGCGTCAAGGTGGGCGAAGGTGGTGGCGGGGGCGGGGTCGGTGAGGTCGTCGGCGGGAACGTAGACTGCCTGGACCGAAGTCACCGAACCTTTCTTCGTTGAGGTGATGCGCTCCTGGAGCTCGCCCATCTCGGTGGCGAGGTTGGGCTGGTAGCCGACGGCGGAGGGCATACGGCCGAGAAGCGTGGAAACCTCGGAGCCGGCCTGCGTGAAGCGGAAGATGTTGTCGATGAAGAGCAGCGTGTCAGAGCCTTCAACATCGCGGAAGTACTCGGCGACGGTGAGCGCGCTCAAGG
>DATCBR010000058.1:0-2412 GCA_036511765.1 Acidobacteriaceae bacterium
GCGGCGGGAGTCGGTCGAGAGCTTTACTAAGGGCAACCGGCCGGAGCTGGCGGCGAAGGAGCAGGCCGAGATCGAGATGATCGAGACTTACATGCCGCAGGCGGCTGGTGAGGAGCAGATCAGAGAGATTGTGGTGGCGGCGATTGCGCACATGGCCGGCGAGAATGGCGCGAAGCCCGGCCCGCGCGACATGGGCGCGGCGATGAAGATCGTGCAGCAGCGGATTCTGGCGAGCGGACTGAGGGCGGATGGCAAGATCGTCTCGGAGAGGGTGAAGGCGGAGCTGGCGAAGTAGAGTTCCTATCCATATGACTAAATATTCAGGAATGACCGTCAATGAACGGCTTTTCGAGGCTGGCCTCATCAATGCGTGGGACGAGGCCGCTCGTTCGAGAAACCGTGGCGAGATGATTGAACTGCTGCGCCGAGTGGAACTTTCCGATGACGCTGAAAAGATCGCCGACGCTATCTTGATTGACCCCAAGAAATACGGCTTCTGAAAAATCCACCTCTTAAAACGCTTCCCGCCGGGCTCGCTACAATAGAGGAATGATACGGAAGACACGCCTGTTTACGCCGGGCCCGACGCCCCTGCTTCCTGCCGCCCAGTTCGCCATGGCCGCGGCCGATATTCACCACCGCACCGCGGAGTTCCGCGCGATGTTCACGAAGGTCCTTTCGCAACTGAAGGACTTTGTCGGCACGAAGAATGACGTGCTGGTGCTGGCCAGCTCCGGCTCGGGGGCGATGGAGGCTTCGGTCTCCAACCTGACCTCGCCGGGCGACCGCGTGCTGGTGCTGACGGCCGGCAAGTTCGGCGAACGCTGGACGGGCATTGCCAAGGCCTTCAACTGCGAAGTGGACGTGGTCTCCGCGCCGTATGGCAGCACGTTCTCGCTGGATGAGGTGAAGACCGCGCTGAAGCTGGAGACGCGCGTGGTGTTTGTGCAGGCCACCGAGTCCTCGACCGGCGTGCGGCATGATGTCGAAGCCATTGGCAAGCTGCTGCGTGAGCAGAAGTCCGAGGCGCTGTTTGTGGTGGACGCGATCACCGGGCTGGGCACGACGCACCTGGACATGGATGCGTGGGGGATCGATGTGCTGATCGGCGGCTCGCAGAAGGCGCTGATGATTCCGCCGGGGCTGAGCTACCTGGCGGCGAGCCAGCGTGCGTGGGACCGCATGGAGTCCACCTACAACCCGCGCTACTACTTTGACCTGCGCAAGGAGCGCAAGAACGCGGCCAAGGGCGAGTCCGCATACACGCCTTCAGTCGCGCTGATCGCCGCGATGGGCGCAGCGCTGGACTGGATCGCAAACCAGGCCGACGGCAATCTCGTCGAAGGGCGGAAGAAGCTGGTGGACAACGCAAACACCTGCGCGGCGATGACGCGCGCGGCAGCGAGCGCGATGGGCTTTGATCTCTTTGCGCCCAAGGGGTATGAGGCCGCGGCGGCGACGGCGATTGTTCCGCCGAAGGGCACCGACTCCGGCGTGATCGTCAAGGGGCTGCGCTCGAAGTTCGCCGCGATCGTCACCGACGGTCAGGGCGAGATGAAGGGTTCGCTCTTCCGCATCGCGCACATCGGCTTCTTCGACTACATGGACACCATCGCCATCATCGGCGCGCTGGAGCAGGTATGCGTCGCGGCGAAGCTGCCGCTTGCCAATCTCGCCTTCGGCACGGGCCTGATCGCCGCGCAGAAGGTGTACGCGGAGCGGATGGCGGCGGAGTCGTCCAGCGCGGCGAAGCAGCCGGAGCTGGTGGGCGCGAAGTAAGGCTATATGCGCCGGATCTGGTGATCCAGGTTCGGCGCGAAAACTCTGAAGCAGACCTGCAACAAATCTGATCCTCGCTCTCGCCATGCGCACACGTCGCGCAGGCGCATAAAAGGAAATCATGAAGATCGTACTTGCTGAAAAGGTTTCACCGGCCACGCTGGCGGTGTTGAAGGAAGAGCCGGGCTGGAACATTATCACCGCCGATGAGATTGCGAAGAAGGGCGAGGGCGGGCTCGAAGCGGAGCTTGCCGACGCCGATGCGCTGGTGGTGCGCTCCGCCGTGCAGGTGACGGCGAAGCTGCTGGAGTCCGCGCCGAAATTACGTCTCATCGGTCGCGCGGGTGTGGGCGTAGACAACATCGACGCCGCTGCCGCGACGCACAAGGGCATCGTGGTGATGAACACGCCGGGTGCGAATGCTGTGGCTGTTGCCGAGTTGACCCTGGGCCTGATGGTCGCGATGGCGCGAGCTATTCCGCGCGCGAACGCGACGATGCACGCGGGCAAGTGGGAGAAGAAGACCCTGCAGGGCCAGGAGCTGCGCGGCAAGACGTTTGGCATTGTGGGCCTCGGCCGCATCGGCATGGAGGTGGCGCGGAGGGCGCGGAGCTTCGGCATGGAGCTGATTGG
>DATCBR010000059.1:0-4397 GCA_036511765.1 Acidobacteriaceae bacterium
GTGGATCGCGCGCTATCAGGCGCGGGTAACGGCAACGCAAAGCGCACAGCCGCACTGGGTGACACCGCTGGTGACAGTAACGCCCCGGCTGGAGCAGGAGTTCCGAACGGACTTTGCGCGGCAGACCAATGCGAAACTGTATGAGACGTGGAACTATGGCAACGGCAAGGGGTTGGAGATTATTCCTGCGCGGCGCATCGAGCTGCTCTTCAACCTGCCGCCGTTCTTCGCGCATCGGCAGTCAGGGGTAAAGGATGGCTTTGGCGATGTCTCGTTCAACAGCAAATTCCGAATCTTCGCGCGCAACGCGGAGCACGGCAATGCGATCCTCACCGCCTTTCTGGCTGCAACTGTCCCAACGGGGAAGAACGGCAATGGAAGTTGCTGCGCGGTCGTGACCCCGACCCTGGCCGGCGGTAAGGGCTGGGGGAAGTTCGATCTGGAGTCAACGCTGGGCGGGTCGCTGCCGGTGACCAACGCCAAAAGCCTGGGCCACACCATCGCGTGGAACACTACCGCGCAGTACCGGATGGCGAAGACAGGAGCGGCGCGGTTCTTCTGGCCGGAGCTGGAGTTCAACTCCAGCTTCTTCTCCGGCGGTGCGAACGACGGAAAGAAGATGACGTTCGCCACGCCCGGGCTCATCATCGGACGCATACCGCTCGCGCATAACGCCGATGGCACCCCCGGGCGGCTGGGCCTCACCTTCGGCGCGGGCGAGCAGATCGCTCTAACCCACTTCCATACGTACAACCACGCGATCGTCCTGACCGCACGCATACCGTTCTAGCCGGCCCAGCCCGGCGCCTCATTCCGCGCAGCCTCATCGCGCATGCGTGGAAATATACGGAGCCCCGGGGGGCTTGCCTAAAGGCACGCCTTTAGAGCCTGTCCTGAGCGAAGCCGAAGGATGCCGTAAAACGACCCGCGCGAAGCGCGTACCGCTCTGCCGAAGGCTCGCCTTTGAGTGCTTTTTGCTCTCGCGTCGGCCTGGCTACGGTATGCTTCTCCTCACCAGATTCGGGCCAGACTCGGGCGCGCGGAAAACCTTGATTGCTGCCTTCTCGAAGTGTTCCGCCGCAAATGGGCCTTCGTGGTATTCGTGTTTCATCATGCCTCCACCATCCAAACGTGCGCGCAAGAAAGCGGCTGCGCGAAAGCGAGGGCAGCAGGCTGCGCTAGAGAGAGGGTACGCCCACCCCAAGGAGCAGAGAAGCGACGACCGCCCATCCGCGGAAACCGGTACAGAAGGCGAAGTACCCCCCAACGCTCAAGTTGTTCCGAAAGTTATGCCAACCCCAAAGCCCGATACCGAAAGACATTACAGCAAACCCGATCAGACACCTTCGTGGAGGATCATTCTCGAATTCTCGGTATTTTTTGTAGGCGTGTACGCTGTTGTCACTTACACGGGCCAATGGAACGCCGCGCGAGACGCGAATCAGATCAACTCCAATAATTTCACGCGCGCCCAGCGTGCGTGGGTGAATGCTGACTTTAGAACCCCAGTATTTCGCCTCGGAGACGCGAAGAATCCATTGACTTATACCTATATGATCCATAATTTCGGGTCTTCTCCCGCCTTGAATGTTCGGGTAGATACTCTCTACAAGGCTCAGGAAGGCTGGCCTGATTGGCAAGCTCTTCAGGCGGACACTGAAACCCAGGCCATGAATGGCCCCGCCCTCCCGCTTTTCAATGGGCAGGAAATCCCGATCACCGGCCCAAACCAGAAGAGTCTCAGGGTATTGACGGATACCGAACGGGACGAAATAGAGCGGGACGTGCTTCACCCGATCATCAGGGGCAAGATTACCTATGAGGACATTTTCCAGTCTCCACATGAAACGACGTTCTGCGTCTACTACCGAACCCACAATACTGACCCCAACCAAACGGGCGGGGGGTGGGCGTCTTGCCCAGTGACACAGATAGCAAACTAGAAAAACCATACACAGACCAATCGCTCATCAGCTCATTTTCTTTCTACCTGCGCGTCAAGCATGTGATGTCAAAGTTATTTGACATCCCCTCTTGTCCCTGCTACCTTCGCCGTGTCAAACATTTTTGACACGGCGAAAATCCATCATGTCTTCGCTCTCCTACCGGGAAAAGTTCCTCTACGCCTCGCTCGCCATTGAGCTCGCCGTCTATCTGCCCTACTTCTTCCTGCATGGCCACAACTCCGTCAGCAAGGTCGCCGGCATGATCGCCGGCATCATCCTCCTGCAGATCATTGCCCAGGGCACCATCGCCGCCCTCACCCGTAACCGCATCACCGACGAGCGCGACCGCCTCATCGAGCTGCACGGCTATCGCATCGGCTACTTCACCTTCGCCAGTCTGATGGCCTTCGGCCTCGCCATGCTCTGGTTCCACGCGGAGGCTGGCCACCTCAACATGCAGAACCACACCATGGGCCTCCACTTCCTCAACGTCTTCTTTGGCATGCTGGTCATCGCGGACATCACACGCACCGTCGCCCAGCTCATCGCCTACCGGAGGGCCCTCTAGTGCCCGCCATCCGCAACCAGGTCCGCGAGCTCCGCGCCGCACGCAACATGACCCAGCAGGAACTCGCCGACCAGGTCGGCGTCACACGCCAGACCGTCATCGCCATCGAGCAGGACAAGTACTCCCCCTCGCTCGAGACCGCCTTCAAGGTCGCCCTCGCCCTCGGCGTCTCGCTCGACAAGTGCTTCCAATACGACCCGCGAGGCAAGCGCTGAGGCCACTACTCATTTGTCTTGGGTGCTCCATTCATGTGCAGTCTCATCGCGCAAGAGTGGGTCTTGTGTAAACTTCCCTCATCCATTCCTACCGCCGAGGACCGCCATGCAGGACGCACCCGCTTCTCACCTTCAGATCATTCGCATCGCCAGCCGCGTGGTTGCTGCAAGTTTGCTTCTCTGGGTCGTAGATGACCTCACTCTTGTTCCGCGCGAAATCCTTACCGTCGCGCATGAAGTAGGGCTGGGCACACTATCGTCCGCCTTCGCAACGACATACTATGCTCGCGTTGCGGTCCTGGAGCTTTCTGCGAACTTCCTTCGCATTGCTCTCTGGCTCATTGGGGCAGGCTGGTTCTATCGCTGCGGCCCGCGTATGCAGCGCTTCTTCTCACCTGAAGCTGCCGACTCGCACCTCGCGCCCGCCTCGAACCTCGAACCCTGAACGTTGCACCTGAACACCCCGCCATCGCCGCTTGGTATCCTCGAACCTGCAATGGCGACAGCGAAGAACTCCTCGAAGACGAACGAAGGCAAGCCGCCCATCTACCTGCTGGACTCGATGGCCTTCATCTTCCGCGCGTACCACGCGATGCAGCGGCAGCGGCCCATGTCCACGCGCACAGGCGTGCCCACCGCGGCGACGTATGTCTTCGTCAACATGATCAACAAGCTGCGCAAGGACTTCGCGCCCGAGTACCTCGCCGCCGTCTACGACCTCTCCGGCCCCGTCTTCCGCGACGAGCGCGCCCGCGAGATGAAGGCCACGCAGAAGTGGAACGTGAAGACGCAGCAGTTCGACACCGTCGAGTACGCCGGCTACAAGGCCAACCGCACCGAGATGCCCGCCGACCTGACGCAGCAGCTTCCGTTCATTCGCCGCGCACTCGAGGCCTTCCGCATTCCCATCCTCAGCTATGAGGGCTTTGAGGCCGACGACGTGATCGGCACGCTGAGCTGCAAGCTCTCCGCGCTGGGCCACCACGTCTTTGTCGTCTCCTCCGACAAGGACATGATGCAGCTGGTCAACGCTGACGTCTCGATCCTGAACCCGACCAAGGACAACCTCGTGCTCGATCCCGCGGGCGTCGAAGCGGCGCTGGGCGTCGCGCCCCAGCGCGTGATCGACGTGATGGCGCTGCGCGGCGACTCCGTCGACAACATCCCCGGCGCGCCCGGCATCGGCGACAAGGGATCGGTCGAGCTGATCCAGCAGTTCGGATCAGTGGAGGCCGCGCTCGACGCCGCAGTGGAGACGCCCGATGCGATCAAGCGCAAGACGTATCGCGAATCGTTGCAAAATAACCGCGACAACATTCTCCTCTCCAAGGAACTCGTCACCATTCACACCGCAGTGCCAATTGAATTTTCACTCGACGAGATGCGCACGCAGCCGCCCGACGCAGCCGCCTGCCGCGACCTCTTCGCCGAACTCGAGTTCACCACGCTGCTGAAAGAGCTCGCCCCCGCCGCCGACACCACCCCGCTGACCTACAACCTGAAGCCGGCGGATGCAGAGATCGCCGCATTGCTGGCGCCAGCGACGGAACAGGGATCAGGGAACAGGGACCAGGGGATGAGGGGCCTCGCCATCGCGCTCTTCGAAGACGCACAGGCCCTCTCCGAAGAGATCGCCGCCGAGCCTGATGCTGACTCTGCCGAACCCGA
>DATCBR010000060.1:0-3197 GCA_036511765.1 Acidobacteriaceae bacterium
ATCCCTGCCTTCACGCCCGCGTCGCGCAGCCGCTCTGCCGCTGCTGCCTGCGCCGCTAGAATTCCCTTCGCGTCGCACGTCCCGCGCCCATATAGGAACTCGTCGTCCTCCGTGCAGCCGAAGTACGGCGGCACCGTATCGAAGTGCGTCGAGAGCACCACGTCCGGCGTCACCCCCGGCATGGCCGCGTAAACATTGAACCGGCTGCCATCTCCCGCGCCCGGAGCCAGCTTCGCGTCCGGCTGCGCCACCGGCATCTTCTCCACCGCCCAGCCTTGTGTCGCTAAAAACTCCGCCAGAAATGCGCCCGCCGCGCCCTCACGGTACGTGGTGGACTCAATATTGACGAGTCTGCGTGTCAGATCGATCGGGTCCAATGAAGTGCTGGCCATGAAGCTACAGCATAACCGCGCAGGCACGTTAAACTGAAGCTCGATGACTGACAGCGCCTCCACTTCCTCGACCGCGTCCTCGCGCGTCATTACCATCGACGACCTGCGCGGCCCCGCCGGCCGCCTCGAATCACTCCTCAACACCGGACAGGACAATGCTCCGTACTCCGCGCTCCTCTGCCATCCCCATCCCGCCGGTGGCGGGACCATGCACAACAAGGTTGTCTATCACGCGATGAAGACGCTCTCGGCGGCTGGACTTCCCGTGCTGCGCTTCAACTTCCGCGGTGTCGGCTTAAGCGAAGGCAAACACGACCACGGTCGCGGCGAGCAGGACGACGTCCGCGCCGCACTCGACTGGCTGACCGCGCGGTTCCACAAGCCGGTCCTCTTCGCCGGCTTCTCCTTCGGCTCCGTCGTCGGCATGTCCGCCTGTTGCGACGACCCTCGCGTCGTCGGCCTCATCGGCCTCGGACTGCCCGTCAGCGCCGCAGGCCGCGACTATAGCTTCGACTTCCTCATGCACTGCCCGCAGCCCAAGCTCTTCGTCTCCGGGGACCACGACGAGTTCTCCCCCGTCGATGACCTCAAGGCCGCATGGCAGTTCGCGCCGGAACCCAAGCGTACCGTCCTCATCGAAGGCGCGGACCACTTCTTCCAGGCCACCGCCAACTCACCCGGCGCAAAGCTCGCACCAATGCAGACCACCATCCGCGAATGGCTCGCGGATACCTTCAACCTCTAGCGATCTTATTGCTGCGAAGAACTCCCGCCGTTGCTCCCGCTCACAGCGGCCCTCGGCCGCGTCTTCGGCTGCGGATACTGCTGTTCTCCCGTGTCCGTAATCTCCTCGCCACGTCCCACAGGCCGGGCCGCCGGCTGTGTCACCAGTGGCGCGCCGCTTCCTGCGCTCTTCGCAGGACGGCTCGGGATCGCAGCCTGCGCCGTGGCCCCCGGGGCCTTCGCCGCCTGTGACACCGCCGCTGCCGGCTTCGGAGCGGACGGCGCGCTTGCCGGTCTCGCTACACTCGGCCTGGCAGGTACGTTTGCCGCAGACGGGGGCGGCTGTGTGCTCACGCTTGCGCGCTGCGGCACATGGATCGCAGGCGCTGTCGCAACCGGCGCAGCCGGTGTCGCAACCGGCACAGTCTGCATCTCGACAGGCGCAGCCGTCACCGCGCTCGGCACAAAAGGCGTGTACGACGGCTCCCCCGATTTCGCAGCTTGTACCGGCCCGGCGGCCATCGCAGTCATCATCTGTTCGAATCCCGGAGTCGCCTCCAGTTGCGCGCGCGTCGTGGCCGGCAGTGCCCGCTCCTGCGCCACCGCGTCGGCGTCATGCCCCATCAGATGCAGTGCCGAAATCAATCCCGACCACGCGTCGACGCGCTCCGGGCTGGCCTGCACCACCTGTAGAAAGATCGGGTACGCCAGTTGCGGCTGGCTGTTCGCAATGTCCAGCTGTGCCAGTTGCAGCTCCAGCTCCGCCGGCAGATGCCCGCTCACCGCAGCCGTCTGCGCTACCGCCGTCGAGAGCGCGTCCTGCGCGTCGCTCAGCTTGTTCTCCAGCACCAGCACATTCACCAGCGCATTCACGGCCTCCGGCGTCGCAGGCCGCAACTCCAGCGCCTCGCGATACCGCTTCTCCGCATCTACCGCATCCTTCGCCGTCTGCGCGTCTTTGCCCTCGCTCATCAGGAAATGGAACCGCGCCCCATCCAGCGCAGTCGCGATGGCCGCGTCATTCGGACTGGCCTGCTTCGCCTGCTCCAGAAAGCTCACCGCGCCCAGATAGTTGCCCTGCAGGATCCGCGCCTGTCCCATCCCGGCGAGAGCGCCCGCATCCTTCGGGTCCGTTGCAAGAATCGCCTGGAACGCCGCCGCCGCCTCATCCACCTGGCCCGCATTCAACTTTGCGTACGCAGCAGCATCGGCGTTCAAGCTTTTCGCCGCTCCTGCCTTGGATTGCCCGGTTGCTCCCACCCGCTGCGCGGTCTGTGCGCTGGCGCCGCCAATCGAGAGCAACGCCGACGCCGCTATCGCAAAACTCCACCGCCGGATTCCGATCGCCTGAGTCATCGCACCACGCTCCCAGGGCCAAAAAAACCGCGCCGCCGGGGGCCACCCCAGCAGACTACAGCCTTTGCCCTCTCTCAATGTCCCTGGGAACGCACTGCAATGCACTCTGCTGAGGAAATCTAGTCTTTAATTCTGGCCCCAAACGGGTTCCTCACCAGTCAATCCACGACTCGCTATGCCACCGCCTGCAACCTCTCGCGCGCGCGTTGCCGCAGCCGCGCCTGAATCAATATCGCAAATAGAAAGCAGACCGTCACCGCGACCATTGCCACCAGCCACGGCGAATCCTCCAGCAGGACCTCCATCCGCATCCACGGCGAAAGCGCTCCCACCCAGTACACATCGCTGCCCAGCCGGTAGGACGAGAACCGTGCTGCGTTCAACACGCTTACCGACTGCGCCATCCCATCCGCCGCCGGACTGTTCAGCGCATCCACAAAGGCCGTAGCCCCCGCATCGTCGCGCAGCACAATCACCACTGCGGTCCGTCGCGACGCGCGCGGCCACTCCATCTCCTCCACCATCGCATCGGGAAGTTCGCCGGTCGTCTCCGTCTCGCCAAAGCGTTGCTCCTCGGAGACGCCGCCGTGCCAGCGCCGCAGCCGCTCCAGCACGCTCTGTCCTATGCCACCAAAGACGCCCTCCGCGCCCCGCACCCGCAGTCCGCTTGCGGCAACTCCAACCGGCAGCGCGGCATTCAGCTTCGCCAGCGCCGGCTGGTCCTGC
>DATCBR010000061.1:0-8566 GCA_036511765.1 Acidobacteriaceae bacterium
GCTGGCCAGCGTGATTGCCACCGAGTTCTCCGAGGCTACGGGCGACCTGTACCTGAGTTCGCTGGTCGAGATCGGGTTGGCTCTGTTCATCGTGACGGTCGTAGTAAACGCGATTGCCCGCGGGCTGGTATGGGCGGTGACGCGCGGTACTCCGTCGAGGGCACACTGATGAGCGCGAACCCTCTTTACACGCCACCGCCGGTCCGGGGGGAAGGTCCCCTCCACGCGCCGCTGAACATGAACTCGAAGTGGATCCGGTTGAACCGCGCGCGGCGCCATGCGGTGAACCACGGGGTGACCTTCCTCGCGATCCTGAGCACAGTGCTGGTGATCGCGCCGCTGGTGGCGATCCTGGTCTACCTGCTCTACATGGGCGCGAGTTCGCTGAACCTTGCGTTCTTCACCAAGATTCCCGCGCCGGTGGGTATGCCGGGCGGAGGTATGGCGAATGCGATCGTGGGATCGGGAATCATCCTGGCAGTGGCGAGCGCGATGGGAATTCCGGTAGGCATTGCGGCAGGGGTCTACCTGGCCGAGTTCGGGCGCGGCAAGCTGCTGGCCGGAACGGTGCGATTCACGGCCGACGTGCTGAATGGAGTTCCGTCGATCGTGATGGGCATTGCGGCGTGGGTGGTGCTGGTGGATAGGAGGGGGTTCTCGGCGCTGGCGGGCAGCGTTGCCCTTGCGATCATGATGGTGCCGATGATTGCACGCACCACGGAAGAGATGCTGGCGACGGTGCCGCACGCGATCCGCGAGGCGGCGCTGGGACTGGGCGTGCCGAAGTGGCGGACGGTGCTGTCGGTGAGTTTGAAGACCGCGTCTCCCGGCATCATCACCGGTTGCATGCTGGCGTTTGCGCGTGTGGCGGGCGAGACGGCTCCGCTGTTATTCACCGCGCTGGGCAACCAGTTCTGGAGCTTCAAGCTGAACCAGCCGATTGCGGCGCTGCCGCTGCAGATTTATGTTTATGCCATCTCGCCCTATGACGAGTGGCACCGGCTGGCATGGGCGGGTTCTCTGGTGTTGATTGTGATGATTATGGTAGCGGTGACGCTGGTAAGGATCTATGCGGCTCGGGGCGTGATGAAGGGGGCAAGCTAGTGGGAGTCGGCATCAGTGTCGAGCACCTGAATGCGTGGTATGGACAGACGCACACGCTACAGGACATCAACGTGAAGTTGCCGGCGAACCATGCGACCGCGCTCATCGGGCCTTCAGGCTGCGGCAAGAGCACGTTTGTGCGCTGCCTGAACCGTATGCATGAGACCAATCCCATCGCGCGAGCCGAAGGCGTGGTGAAGATGGGCGACATTGACATTTACAAGGACGCGGAGCCGGTGCAGATCCGGCGCCGGGTCGGAATGGTGTTCCAGCGACCCAACCCGTTCCCCACGATGTCCATTTATGACAACGTCGCGAGCGGGCTAAAGTTGAATGGATTCCGTAACAGGAAGGTGCTGGACGAGACCGTGGAGCGCAGCCTGAAAGCCGCCGCGCTTTGGGAGGAAGTGAAGGACGATCTGAAGAAGAAGTCCGGCGCCAGCCTCTCCGGCGGCCAGCAACAGAGGATGTGCATCGCGCGCGCGCTTGCGGTTGATCCTGAAGTGCTGTTGATGGATGAGCCTGCGTCGGCGCTGGACCCGGTGTCCACGTCGAAGATCGAGGACCTGATCTTCCAGTTGAAGAGCCAGTACACCATCGTGATTGTGACGCACAACATGCAACAGGCTGCGCGCGTGGCGGAGAATACGGGGTTCTTCCTCAACGGCAAGATGGTGGAATTCGACTCCACGCATAAGATTTTTACCAATCCGACGGACAAGCGGACGGAAGATTACATCACCGGGAGGTTCGGCTAAGTTGGCGACGAGAATCAAATTCCAGCAGAACCTCGATGACCTGAAAGAGAAGCTGCTGATTATGGCAGGGATGGCGGAACAGGCGATCCAGCGCGCGGTCGAGGCGTATCGCTCGCGCGACCTTTCCATCTGCGAACTGGTGCTGCAGTCCGAGCCGCTGATCAATCGTCTGGAGCGCGAGATCGACCAGATGGCGCTGGACCTGCTTGCGATGGAGCAGCCCATGGCCATCGATCTGCGATTTATTTTGTCCGTGATCCGCATCAATGCGGACCTGGAGCGCGTGGGCGACCAGGCGGTGAACATCGCAATACGCGTGCGGGAGATGGGCGCGTTTGCCAACATTGATCTGCCGGTAGACATTCCGAAGCTGGCGGGACTTTCATCGGCGATGGTGCGTAAGGCATTGCAGGCGTTTATCGAGGGCGATGCGGAGTTGGCGCAAAGTGTGCTCGTGCTGGACGATCAGGTGGACGAGATGAACGATGCGGCGTTCTACTCGCTCAGCAATCTGATCAAAGAGAAGCCTGAACTGACCCCGCAGAGCCTGAATGCGATGATTATCGCGCGTAACCTGGAGCGGGTGGGCGACCACGCGACGAACATTGCTGAAGACGTGATCTTCTGGGTGAGGGGCAAGGACGTGCGACACCACAACGTGGTGACGTAGCTCTCAGCTCTCAGCTCTCGGTTGTCAGGTCGAACAGCGTGGCCGGTGCAGACTCCGGCGTTGCTCCTCCGCCAATCGCCCACCAGATGAGACGCCGTTCCGTGATCAGCGCCGGAAAATAAAGCGCGAGGCGGACCCGGTCCAAGGGAATGGACTGCGCGGGGGCAACGACGCGCGCGTAGGTCTCAAGTTGCGGCGCATAGGCTGCGCTCTGTCCGGCCAAAAAGACATCCATGTCCTTTGCTCCGTGGGAGGCGCTCTTGTAATCCACGATCCAGAGATGGTCAACGCCGGCCTGGTGCGGTGAGGGGCCGGCGCGAAAGACGCGGTCGATGCGCACCGTCACGGGTCTGACAGGCGTGCTCTCTGATGTAGGTTGGCCGAGAGTCGCCTGGGTATCGGAGGCGGTGAGGGACAGCTCAGTGGCCGCACCGGGATGGGATGCAAGCAGCCATTGGCCGTCGGGATCACTGAGGAGATTTCTGAGAGCAGAGAGTATTTCGCGGGTGAGACGGGCGACCAAGGCCGTGGGCAGGCCATCGGCGCGCAGTAGCGCACCGATGCGGGAAGACCACGTTGCGAGTCCGGCAAGCGCCGCGGAGGGTGAAGCGCCAGCGGCGATCTGTCTGGTGAGAAGATCGATGCATTCGTGCATGACGTTGCCAAAGGAGCGCGCCGCGAAGGAGCCTTCGGGTCGAGCGAACTGGCTGCGGTCGAAGATCGCGCCGGGCTCACCATACGGAAGGCGATCGGCCTCGGCCTGCGCGAACCGCAGGGCAGGATCGAAGGTCAGCGGCAGGCGCTGAATCACCGGGTATGCGTGGGGAAGTAAGTTCTCATTGGTAGCTTGATATTCGCGGGGCAGTTCGTCGGCGGACTCAGTGTTCTGTGTGCTGGCGATATCGGCGGCATTCGCGGCGATTTCCAATGGCTCCTGCGGCAGTTCCTCAATATCTGAGAGGTCACCCAATGCAGTGATCGGTATATGTGGTGTTGATGAGGAGATCGCGAAGTGCGGCTGGGCCGCCGGCCATGCGGCCTTCAAAAGGCTGTCGGGCCATCCCGGAGAGATGCCCTGGGACGAGACGGTGGGCGCGGCGAAGAGATGGAGTTCCTGCCGGGCGCGTGTGCAGGCGACGTAAAAGAGGCGTTTGTTTTCTGCATACTCGCGCTCGCGATGGCGGCGTTTGAGCCAGCGGGTCAACTGATCGACGTCCTCACCCCGCGCTGCAATCGGTGCAAGCATGATGTGCGCAGTGCCCGCGTCACCGGCCTCAGTATCTTCCAGAACAGACCAGGTGAGCAGTCGTGACACGCCGATGGCCGGACGGCGCTCCAAAGAAGGAATGAAGACGAGGTCCCACTCCAGGCCTTTGGCCTTGTGGATCGTAAGCAGCTCGACCAAGCCGGAGTCACTGTTGGCAGAATCCGGCTCGGCGTAGAGCTGGGCGAGGCGGTCTTCCAACTGCGTGGAGTCGATACGTCCCGAAGAGGCTTCGAGGGTGTCGAGCAGCTCAAAGAACCGCCGCGTGTTGGTGAGTTCGGATGCAGAGAGCGGAGCGTCTCCGCCAAGCGACCGCCAGGCGCGCTCTACGAGCTGTGCTGTCGTTAGGCGCGAGCGGGAAAGCGAGGCGGCGCGAAGGACCTGATGCACTCGGGCAAGGCGCTGCTGCGAATCAGCAGGCAGCAAGTGAGAGCGGTCCTCAATGAGCCGTAAAAGCGATTGCTGCCTGAGGGACGAGTCGTCCGCGCCGGTGAGCATATGCAGGTCGGCGAGCGGCAGGCCGCACCATGGCGCGCGGAGTATCGCGAGCGCCGCGACGCGGTCCGCGGGATGCAACAGCGCGCGCGTGAGCGCGGTGAGGTCGAGGACCTCCTGGCGTTCGCGCAGGGTCTCAATGTCGATGGCGCGGAAGGAGACTGCATTGCGGCGAAGTGCGGGGATGATCCCGCCAAGGTGGTTGCGGCTGCGCACCAGAATAGCGATGCGCCAGGGTTCGTCACGACCGGAGGGGAGTGGCCGGGCAAGCCATTGCGCGGTGATCTTCGCGATCGATTCCGCGTCGCGATCGGCTTGTGTGAGGCCGAGCGGCGGCGCGGGGCCGGTCGCCGAGGAAGATAGTGAGGGCTGGGGATGAGCGTGCCACACCCTGCCTTCGGCAGAAGTTGCAGGGCGTGTGGCGTCGGCATGGATGAGGCGGAGGCTGCTTTCGTGGGTGGAATTATCCGCGGGCGCAGCGAAAATGCGGCTGAAATCGTCATTGAACTGATCGACGAGAGTCCGCTGCGAACGGAAGTTGGCGGTGAGGGTGAGCGCCGTGATCGGAAGCTCGCCGAGGAGACCGGTTTCAAGCGCCTGTACAAACCGCTCGACACGCGCTTGACGGAAGAGGTAGACGGATTGATAAGGGTCGCCGACGAGGAATACAGTCTGCGAGTGACCGTCCCAGGACGCGGTGAGATGCTCCAGCAGTTCATACTGGCCGGTTGAGGTGTCCTGCATCTCATCGACGAGGAGATGCTGCAGGCGCGCGCCAAGTGCGTCCGCGAGATCATTTACGCCGGAGCTCGAGCGTAGGGCAACGCGCGCGAGCAGGCCAAGTTCGGTGAAGTCGCATTCTCCTCGATCGGCAAAGACAAGCTGCAGTTGAACCAGAGCGTGGCTGAGGACGCGGAAGAGCGACTTGGCGACGACCCATTGGTTGGCCGGATAGTGCGGGCCGGGAAGCTCATTGATCTCCGCGAAGGCGGCCAGCAGATCGTCGTGGTCGCGGAGACTATCAAGGATCGAGGCAAGCCGCAGGTGGTGCGAATGCTTGCGGTCATATTCAAAGCCGAGATTCTTGCCGGTGAGGCCGCGGTCCTTGCGCCAGTTACAGTCGGCGGTGAGGAGGAGCTTTGCGAAGGCGCGCCAGCGCGCGAGGTCAGCGGCGATGGCCTGCGGCGGCGCGTGCTGTCCCGCGCAGCAGGCAATGGGCGACGGACCGTCAGGGACGCCAGGCATGTGGCCGAGATGGCCGGCGAGGGTGGCGAGTTGCTGAAGAAGATCAGGAGGGAAGAGCGCCTCCATGCGCGCAAGCGTGGCGCAGATGGCGAGATCGAGCGAGCGCTCAAGACGAGGCAGCAGATTCTCATCCAGCCAGGTGTCGTCCAGCTCATGCTGCGTGAGTGGGACCAACTCGCCCCACTGGTCACGCAGCGCAAGCATCTCGGCAAGCAGGGTCTCGCAGTCGGCGAGGTTGCCGTCTCGATGGAGCAGCAGGTTGCGCAGAGCGGCGTCAAACGCGAGACCTCCACTGCCAAGCTCCAGCAAAGTGCGCCGCGCGGCCTCGCGGTGGAGGGGTCTCGCATCTTCGGCTGGAGCCAGTCCGCCGCCCGAGCCGGAAAGCACAGGCAGGCTGCGTGCAATCTGTGCGCAGACGGAGTCGATGGTGCGGATGTTGAGGCGATGCGGATGGGAGAGGAGACCCCATTCAAGGACGGCGTCGCGGGCCAGGACTGCGCCGGCGAGATCGAGTGTCAACGGATCGAACTCACCGGGGTCAGCGGACGCCGCGAGCGAATGGAGAATGCCGGGGACTGAGGCGTCCTGTGCGACCGCCGATTTTGCGAGCACACGCAAGACACGGTCGCGCAGCTCCGCGGTGGCAGCGTTGGTGAAGGTGATGGCGAGCACCTGCTCCGGCTGCGTGACCGAGTCATCGGCGAGCAGCTTGAGGAAGCGTTGAATGAGGAGCGTGGTCTTGCCCGATCCGGCAGGCGCTCGCACGATGAAAGAGCTGTGGATGTCGAGAGCTTGGGCACGCACCGCGGCGTCCGGCGGCTGTGGCCGCGCAGGTCTTTCCTCTGGAGTGGGGAAGAGCAGCAGGTTGCTCATGCTTGCGTCTCCGGCTCAAGCGCAGAAGCATACAGGGTTCCATTTGTGTCATCGGGATTTGTGTCATCGCTGGGCGCCAGCGAAGATGGATCGAGACGGCAGAGCAGGCGCTGGCGGCAGTAGCGGCAGGTGCGAGGGTAGTCTTTGGGCAAGGCCAGGGCGCGACCTGCGTGGAAGTCCTCGGCGAGCGCGGTGAGCGCATGACGCCATTCGTCGCGCTTTGCCAACAGATCCAGAGTCTGGCCGCGTTTTGCATTCGGCAGGATTCCGTTTTGCGACTGGTATCCGGAAAGTCCCATGAACTTGCCGGGCCGAATGCTCGCGAAGGCGATCGCGGCAAGCTGCGGCGCGGCCGAAGCGATTGCGTAGAGCGGGAGTTGCGGCGCGTCGGGCCGGTCGCCTTCCCATCCTGCCGGATCGGCAAAGCCGGTTTTGTAGTCGAGGATGATCTCTGCCGGCTTTTCCGATGAGATGGCGGGTACGGTCTCATCGATGCGATCGACGCGGATGTTCAGATGCAACGGGCCTATGGGGACGGCCTGCAGCTCTTCCTCGCTGGATTTCACAACGAAGGGCGGCCGACTGGTGGCTTCAAAGTGGAGCCACGGACGAAGGAGACGGAAGAGGCGCTCGCGCTCTGCGTCCATATACGCGCTGGGCCACCCCGCTGCGGGTTTGGGATGCTCACGGGCGAATGCGGATTCGATGCACTGAGTGAGCAGAGCATCGCGATCGGCGATGGCCATGGCGCGCAGCTCGGCCTGGCTGCGCACCTGGGTCCAGAAGCCATGCAGAACGTTATGGACGATGGTGCCGCGGTCTTGCGGGTTAAGGCCGAGCGAGACACTGTCGAGCGGCGTGGAGAAGAGGCGCCGCTCGGCGAAGGCGCGGAATGCGCAGGCGGCCTGCGCTTCGAGAACAGATGCGCCGCCGCGCAGAGCAACGGCAGGGGGCGCGGGAACCGGCGTGTTGTCGAGCAGCCTGTCGAGAGGGATGGGCACTACTTCAGAGTCTTCGTGAGGGACCGTTGCGGCCTGAAGATTGAGACTTGAAAGAAGGGGCGCCGGACGCTGGCGTCCATCCGCGGTTTCGCGCGCATAGCTGAAGACGGCGTCCCCCGCTGAGGCAGCGATGCGATGCGTGATATGAAGCGCATGTGTAGTGTCCTCGGCAATATCCGCGCCGGGCATGGCGAAGTCACGTTGCAGCGAGTAGGGCAGCAGAGGGTTGAGCGAGGGGACGGGCGGCCAGGATAAGTCACCTGCGCGCAAAAACCACAGAGCATCAAAGCTGGAGCCTGCGGACTCCAGCGGCCCCATGATCTGAACAGGCGCGTGGCGAGACTCGGGTGCAAAGAGTGTCTGTGATGCGATGCGAACCAGCGCATCGAATGCGGCCTTGAATGGGACCCGCGCACTTTGAGGATCGAAGTCAAGGGAAGCGAGTTCGTCGAGTACGGCCTCCCATTTGCTGCGCGTCTGGAATTCCATACTGTCGAGTCCCGCAACTGGAGCCCAGCCGGCCGCATCGAGCATCTCCTGAAAGAGTGTGGACCACTCTGCGTGGCTGCGGTCACGAGCCACAGCAGATCGGCGCATCGCAGCGGTGAACGTGCGGAGATACAAGCGAAGCTCTACAAGCTGAGCAGCGAACCTGGGATGCGAAAGCAGCGATGCAAGCTCGTCTGCATTCATCTGCGGCTGGAGCAGCGGACGGTCGCGCAGAACGAAGGCGTCGAATTCGGCCCGGGCAGTGAGTTCATCCTGCGAAGAAGTTGCAGCGTCCCTTCTGCCAGCGGCAAAGTACGGTGAGAGCAGCAGGGCGGAGACACGGTCCAGCGAGAGCGCGCCCGCACACCACCGCAGGATATCGAGCGCCGTAGCAACCATGGGTGTGCGGTCGAGCTGTATGCCGAGCGAGAACTCGAACGGTCCGCTGTCCGTGGGCGCAGCGATGTTCTGCATCTCTGGAGCAAGGATGGCGCGGAAGGTCCGTTCGATGGCGGCGCGTTGAGCAGCGATGTCGGGCACGATGACGGCGAGGCGTGCGGTCTGATCTTCGGCAAGTCTTCCGCGGAGCCAGCGGGCACATGCGCGCAGCTCCGAATGCGAATCCTCCGCTTGCAGGAGCAGCGACGGCACTGAATGCTCGTGTTGG
>DATCBR010000062.1:0-3406 GCA_036511765.1 Acidobacteriaceae bacterium
GTGTTGGGTGTCCGCTACAGGACCAAGCTGTTCGATCTCCGCGCCTGTCGCGCGTATGGATGCAACGAGTGTTTTCTGGGCCGGCGTCATCGAATCGAAACCGACCAGAAGCAGCCCAGCGGGAAAAGTAGTGTGCCGGGCTGCAATTGCGGCCGTCAGCGCCTCGGGAAGCTGTGCGGCGGGAATGTATTGACCGCTCCGGCAGAGGCGTTCGAATGCGTCGGCCCAGCGGGCGAAGGCGCGTGTGTCGGTCGTACTGGCGGCAGCGTTGAGACGGCGTCCGCCTCCGTAGGAGCAGAGCCGACTCCATGCGTCCGAAGCAAGCTCGGCCAGCGAGTCAATGGGGCGCAGCGAGAAGGCAGCCGGATCGGCGGCGATAATGGCCCGCCAGAGCGTATGCTCCTGCGCGGAGTTCAGGAGGAGCTGTGTTGCATGGCCTTCGAGCAGCAGGCTGCGCCATTGCAGGGTGAGCCATGAGTCCCATGCAAGAATGTTGGCCGGTTGCCAGTGCGAGTGCCCAAGTGCGCGTTGGCGAAGGTCGTACGCTCGGCGCAAAGTGCGCGCGGCCCGCTGGTTGCCGGTCAGTACGGTCCAGCCGCGAGCCAGGGCATCGATGACTGGCTGGGGCAACGCGGCGAACGGTTCCATACGGCAGTTATACGCCGCGGAGTCGCGGAAAAGACGGCAAGCCGGACGGCATGCGAAGGTGTCTGAATTGATTTGAAAACCGTGGGGCGACGTATCATTGGTGCATGGAGCGTTTGCGCGAACGTGCGGTACGGGCGGCTGTGGAGTTGACCCTTGGAATCGCGTTGACCGTATTGGCCGGCGGATGCAAACACTCGAACAGCGCCGTGGAGAAGAGCGCTGTTGCCGGCGACGTTGCGGCGCAAAAATATCTGAAGAGCTTCTCCATTCACGGCAAGATCGTAAGCGTAGATGCAAAGCGCGGCGCGGTGGTACTGAACCATGACGCCGTGCCCGGCTTTATGGATGCGATGACCATGACGTATCCGTTGAAAGACCCCACTGTGGCGAGTGAACTGCATCCCGGTGATGTGATCACGGCGACGCTTCTGGTACGCAAGGTCGACGATGGATATGAAGATCCAAAGCTGGACCAGATCGTAGTGGGTGCACAGGCGAAGCCGGACTACAAGCCGGCAACTGAGTATCACGTGCCGCAGGCGGGCGACGCGGTTCCAGACTTCAGGCTGGTGAATGAAAACGGCCAAACCGTCCATCTGGCGCAGTTCAAAGGCAAGGTGGTGCTGCTGACCTTTATCTATACGCGGTGTCCGCTGGAGGACTACTGCCCGCGGATGAACAAGAACTTCGCGGCGATCGATCGGCAGTTGAAGGCGGATCCCGCCTTATACAAGGCGACGCATTTGCTGAGCATCAGCTTCGATCCGAAGTTCGACACGCCCGTGATTCTGAAGAACTACGGCATGGTTTACAACGGAGGGAGCGCGAAGGAGTTTGCGCACTGGGAGTTTGCCGCCGCTCCGGAGGACCAGTTGGGGGCGATGGAACAGTTCTTCGATCTGGGGGTGACACCGGGCGAGTCCGGCTCCTTGAACCACTCCCTCTCGACGGCTGTGATCGGGAAAGACGGCAAGGTGAAGGCGTGGTATCCAACCAATGAGTGGACGCCAGCCGAGGTGCTGGACCAGATAAAGAGCGCGGCGAAGGTGTGAATCACACCGAACCCGCAACAAGGCATTGCAGGAAAGTGAGAGCAAGATGGCAAAAGTTTCGATCGTATTCGGCGTAGTCCTGATCGTGTTAGGTGCATGGGGATTTGTAGCAACCGGTTCGCAACATCCCACAGCGTTGATCCCGGCATATTTCGGATTGGCGCTTGGGCTGTGCGGGGCTCTGGTGATGCGCAACAACGGCGCGCAGCGTGCGCTCTGGATGCATGTAGCGGTGACACTGGGGTTACTGGGATTTCTTGGCTCAGGCGCGATGGCCATCAAAGAGACAGCCTCGGCGCATGGCGGCCCGCTGGCGCATCCGCCGGCCGTCGAGGCACAGACAGCGATGGCGGTGGTCTGCTTGATCTTCGTTCTGTTGTGTGTGCGTTCGTTTATTGCGGCGCGGCGCGCACGCGAAGCGGCATAAATCTCAACTCAGTCCCTAATTTTTCCCCGTCCCAACGCGTCTTCGGGCATCTGATTCAGCAGGGTATTCCAGCGTAGACTTGCAAGATGGGCTCATCGTTCAGGACAGGCGGCATGGGTGTGGGTGGCGGCGCGGATCGCGGCAGCCGCGGTATTGGCCGCGCCGTCAGCGCGGACCTGACGGCAAAGCGGCCCAAGCCCAAATTTCGCGACATCTGGCCGGAGATCCGCGCGCTCGTCCTTCCGCGGCGCTGGTTGCTTGCCGGCTGTTTTCTGTTAATGCTCGTGAATCGGGCTTGCGCGTTTGTGCTTCCAGGTTCGTTCAAGCCACTGATCGATCGTGTATTCGCGAAGCATGAAATGCGCCTGCTGCCGTGGATCGTCGGCGCGGTATTGGGCGCGACCCTCATCCAGGGGATTACCTCCTATGCGCTGACGCAGTTGTTATCGAAGTCCGGGCAGAGGCTGATTTCGGACCTGCGCAAGCAGGTACAGCAACATGTTGGCCGCCTCTCCGTTTCGTTCTACGACGAGAACCGCACGGGCACGCTGGTGGCACGGATCATGTCAGATGTCGAGGGCGTGCGCAACTTGATCGGCACGGGTGTAGTCGACTTTGTTGGCGGCATCCTGACCGCGGTACTGGTATTCGCCTACCTGATGTACGTCAGCGTCAGCATGACGCTGCTGGCAGTTGTCATCATGGGCGCCTTTGCTTTGGTGCTGCAGCGGGCCTTTAAGACCATCCGGCCTATTTTTCGAGAGCGGGCAAAGATTAACGCTGAGGTTACCGGCCGCCTCACCGAATCGCTCGGAGGTGTGCGTGTCGTCAAGGGGTATCACGCAGAAGAAAGCGAGGCCAATGTCTTCGCCGGGGGCGTACAGCGCCTGCTGGACAACGTCATCAGCTCGCTCACGGCGCAGAGCCTGATGACCCTTTCCTCCACCGTGATCCTCGGCGTGGTGGGCGGCGTCATCATGTGGATGGGCGCCCACTTGAGCGCGGCGGGAAAGCTGACAACGGGCGGATATATGTCTTATGTCATGCTGCTCGCCTTTATGACTGCGCCTCTGGTGCAGTTGGTGAACATCGGCACCCAAATGACTGAGGCCATGGCAGGCCTGGACCGCACGCGTGAAGTGATGGCGGAACTGGAAGAGGACGCAGCTCCGGAACGTGCAGTTGCGCTGGGAACGATCCGCGGAGATGTGGCGTTTGAGGATGTCGTCTTCGAATACGAGGCGGGCAAGCCGGTGCTGCACGGCATCAGCTTTGAGTC
>DATCBR010000063.1:0-8837 GCA_036511765.1 Acidobacteriaceae bacterium
GCGAATATCAGACTGATCAATCGTCGCTGAAAACTGCCCCGACTGCTGCTCGCTCTGTCCTCGAAAAACGACGAAACCAACAACAACACACCCATAGATTGCGCAGGTTTGACACGGTCACTCCATATCAGGCCAATGCACGTTTCCAGATCCATAGAGCCAATCTCTCTACCCAAGACATCGGAGAGCATGAAGGACTACCCGTAACAACGGTGAGCCGCAGCATCATGGATGTTCTCCTGGCGACCCACCGAACCGACGTTGCTCGGCAGTCCAGCGATGCCCTCCGCGAGGGGCTGCTCAACAGTGCTGAGGCAAGCAGCCTTAGGAGATCCATTACTCGGACTTCATCTGCATCCTCGCCATCAACGAACGGAAGCCGGGTGAAGGTGTATGAAGCCGCGACCAGTTGAACGCCTCGAAAAGACATTGGCCCGAGTCGCCAAAGAGCAGAGCTTGGCTCAGGAGCGTCTTCGACGCTGGGTTTCCTTTCTGGCGCTGTGCGGTGTTCTCGAACGGGCAGTGAGCGAAGGCATCCTGGACAGCTACGACCTGAAAGGCGGCGTTGCCCTCGAACTCCGGTTTGCGGAGGGAGCACGCGCCACCAAAGACATCGACATCGGTGTGCCGGTCGAACGGACGAAGCGGTTGCGGGTATTTCAGGATGCCGTGGCGCTCGGCTTCGACGACTTCACCTTTCTCTTGGAAAAAGGGAAGCCCTTGAGCATGGACAAGGTGGACGCGGTGCGGCTGGAGCTCGCCATCCGATACCGAACCCGCGCCTGGCAAACCATCGAGGTCGACCTTGGACCGTCGGGCCGGGGTGCAGTAGAACTTGTGGTGCCTACTATTCGGGGAGTTGCCGCAATGGGGAAGTACTCGACATTCTGTTGATCGACTTGCTCGGTAAGTTGGATGTGAAGGCAGTTCGAGCGGCGACTGCACAGGTGTTCACCGAACGTGCCACCCATGATTTTCCGCCGACTGGCGAGATCCCAGCGGAGTGGCAGCCGGAGCTTGAAGTGCTGGCGAAGGAGCTTGGCTATTCAACGACTTCGGCCACGGAGATCGAAGCAAGATTCCGCGCCTTCGTGGACCTACTGGCGAAAGCATAGTTCGATTCGTTTTGGTTTCGTGGGTATAATTACCAACGAAGCGGGAGTAGCTCAATGGTAGAGTAGCGGCTTCCCAAGCCGTTGGTTGCGGGTTCGATCCCCGTCTCCCGCTCCAGATTTAGAAGCGGGAAAACCTGTAGCTTTCCAAATGTGGACAGTATGGAAAGTAAGGTTTTTAGAGCAGGAAAACCCGCAGCTTCCCAAGCTGAATGTCACCGGTTCGATCCCGGTCTCCCGCTCCATCCGTATCGGCGCCTGCAACCGGAGCGCCCCTCGTCCCGTCCCCATTCGCACACAATTCCGCGCAGCACTCGTCGGCCCTACGACAACGGCGCTGAACCTTCCCTACCCACATCGCGTAAACTGTACTTTAGGCGTTTTGTGCGGCGCAGCATTTGTGAAGAGGACGAAGAGTTTTGTTCAATCAGGCATTAGCAAAGGTATTTGGCACCAGCAATGAGCGTGCGGTAAAACGCATGCTCCCCACGGTGGAGCGGATCAATGCGCTTGAGGCGCAGACGAAGGAGCTCTCCGACGAGCAACTGCGGTCGAAGACTGTCGAGTTTCGCCAGCGGATTGCCGACGCCGTCGCCGCGGAAAACATTGACCCGGCTGGAGAGGATGCAGCGGACCGTATCCGCGAGGCGGAGAAGCGCGCGCTCGATGAGATTCTGCCTGAGGCCTTTGCCGTAGTGCGCGAGGCGGGTGTGCGCGCCGTAGGCATGCGTCACTTCGACGTACAGCTGATCGGCGGCATGGTGTTGCACTCCGGCAAGATCTCCGAGATGAAGACGGGCGAAGGCAAGACGCTGGTGGCCACCCTTCCCTGCTATCTGAATGCGTTGGCCGGCCACGGCGTGCACGTGGTCACCGTCAACGACTACCTTGCCAAGCGCGACGCGGAGTGGATGGGCAAGATCTACGGCTTCCTCGGGCTTTCGGTTGGCGTCATCGTACACGACCTGAGCGACGAGCAAAGGCGGGCGGCATACGGCTCGGACATCACCTACGGGACCAACAACGAGTTCGGCTTCGACTACCTGCGCGACAACATGCGGTTCGAACTGAAGGACACCGTGCAGCGCGGGCATTACTACTGCATCGTGGACGAGGTGGACTCGATCCTGATCGATGAGGCGAGGACGCCGCTCATCATCTCCGGCCCGACCGACCAGACCACAGACAAGTATGCGCGCGTGAACGCAATCATCCCGAGTCTTGAAGCCGGCGAGCTGATTGAGGACTTCGACGCGCAGAGCAAGACCTGGAGCGGGGACTTCGTGGTCGATGAGAAGGCGCGCGCGATCACCATCACCGATGAGGGCTGGGAGAAGGTCGAGAAGCTGCTGGGTATCGGGAACATCGCCGACCCGGAGAACTGGGACCTGAAGCACCACGTTGAAGTCGCGGTGAAGGCGCACAACCTGTACAAGCGCGACGTGGAATATGTGGTGAAGGACGGAGAGGTGATCATCGTCGACGAGTTCACCGGACGCCTGATGCCGGGGCGGCGCTGGTCGGACGGCCTGCACCAGTCGATCGAAGCCAAGGAAGGCGTCTCCATCCGCAAGGAAGACCAGACGCTGGCGACGATTACTTTCCAGAATTATTTCCGCATGTACAAGAAGCTCTCCGGCATGACCGGCACCGCCGAGACCGAGGCGGCGGAGTTCGACAAGATCTACAAGCTGGAGATCGTGGTCATCCCCACCAACCGCAAGATGCAGCGCATTGAAAACCAGGATGTGGTCTACCGGACGGCGAAAGAGAAATACTTTGCCGTGGCCGATGAGATTGCGCGCCTGCATGAGCTGCGGCAGCCTGTGCTGGTGGGCACCACATCGGTCGAAAAGTCGGAACTGCTGAGCGAGATTCTGAAGCGCAAGGGCGTGCGGCATTCCGTGCTGAACGCGAAGTTCCATGAGAAGGAAGCGGAGATCGTCGCGCAGGCCGGACGTATCGGCATGGTCACCATCGCGACCAACATGGCCGGGCGCGGCACGGACATCCTGCTGGGCGGCAACGTGGAGTTCATGGCGCGGCAGGAACTGGTGAAGAAGCAGCAGGCGCGCGCGGTATCGGCGGCAGAGGGGGCGATCTCACCCAATGCCGGGCCGGGCATGGTGCGGTTCTACTACGCGGGGCAGGAGTTTGAGACCAGCGAGGAGGCGTGGAACACAACGCTGGCCGCGCACGAAGCGACTGCGGCGAAGGAGCACGACCAGGTCGTCGAGACCGGCGGGCTGCATATCATCGGCACGGAGCGGCACGAGTCTCGCCGCGTGGACAACCAGCTTCGCGGACGCGCGGGCCGCCAGGGCGATCCCGGCGCATCGCGCTTCTTCCTCTCGCTGGAAGACGATCTGATGCGCATCTTCGCGCGCGAGTGGGTAGGCACGCTGCTGCAGCGGCTGGGCATGGAGGAGGGTGTGCCCATCGAGAGCAAGATGATCTCGCGGCGCATTGAGAAGGCGCAGGAGGCGGTGGAAGCGCAGAACTTCGAGAGCCGCAAACACGTGCTTGAGTACGACGACGTCATGAACAAGCAGCGCGAGGCTGTCTACGGCCTGCGGCGCCAGTTGATGGAGGGCATCGACCAGCGGCAGCTCCTCACAGAGGACTACGTCGCGAACATCCTATCGAGCATCCTCGACGAGCACGCGCCGGAGAAGGCGCACCCGGACCAGTGGAACGCCGAGGCTATCTTCGAGAAGGTGCATGATTTCTTCGGCGCGAAGCTGAATGTATCTTCCAACGGGGAAGGAAGCGCGATCGATCCTGCTACGCTGAACCGGCACGAACTGGGGGAGGCGATCTATGAGAGAGTGCGCGCGCGCTACGCCGTAAAGGAGCAGATCATCGGCGCACCCAACATGCGTTATCACGAACGCATTGTGATGCTGAGCGTGCTGGACGGGTTGTGGAAGGACCACCTGCTCGCGATGGACCACCTGAAGGAGGGCATCGGGCTGCGCGGCTATGCGCAGCAGGACCCTCTGGTGGCCTACAAGAAAGAGTCGTTCGAGATGTTCGAGGCGATGATGCTGGAGTTCCAGCAGAACACAGTGCGCCACCTCTTCCGCATGCAGATCATCGGCCCGGACGGCAATCCCATCGAGAGCCTGGAAGAGGCGGCGCAGCTCGGCCGTCCTTCAGCGGACGGACAGGCAGCGAGCGGGAGAGCGCTTCCCGGTGAAGCAGCGCGGCCGGCGCAAAGCCTCTCCCCTGCGCAAGGGCGGCTGCCGCTGGATGGTGACGGACGCGGGAATGCCCACGCCCCGGCTGTTCCGATCCAGAACAAGGCGCCCTCAACCACCATCGACGCGCTGGAGCGGGAGTTTGAACGAAAGAAGAGGCGTGAGCTGGAAGCGGCACGCGCGGCCAGCACTTCTTCCAGCACCAATGGCAACTCACCGCGGGTGACCGGCGAAAAGGTCGGCCGCAACGACCCCTGCCCTTGCGGCTCCAGCAAGAAGTATAAGAAGTGCCATGGAGCGCAGGCGTAGCAACAATCCAGTTCATGCCAGTTGCATAAAACAAATGCGGGGATTCTTCGCCTGCGGCTCAGAATGACAGCCATCTAACCCCTGGCAGCTACTTCTTTTCGACGTCATCCATCAGCAAGCCGGCCTTGGTAGCGAGGGTATGCGCGCCTTCCGCATCACCGGACTTAAGCGCCTTCTCTGCCTGATCGAGGAAATTCCGCACCTGGCGCACCTCTTGTTTTCGCGCGGAGGCCATCTGTGACGAGAGCGCCGCAACCCGCTTACGGACTGCGTTGATCACGTCTTGCGCCTGCAGCGCGGTGTGGGTAGTCTCGTCTCCGCCGGCCGAGAGTGCGCCGATCGCCAGCGCCGCGGAGACGTCATTGTTTGCAACCTGAGTTGGCTGGTCGCTCTCTTTGGGCCCGGGCGCGGGACGCCGCCGGGGCGGCAATGGCGGCTGCACACTGGGCAGCGGTTCCGGTTCGGGCTGCGGAACGCTCGCAATCTGCGAAGCGCTCTCGTCGGCAGGCGGTGCTTCCAGACTCACCGGCGTCACGACTCCGATAGGCAGCGGCGAGCGGACAGGTTTGTGGCGGCAGCCGGAGAGGACCGCGCACATGGTCAGCGCACCGAAGAGAAGATTCCATCGGCGTATGCGATCAAAAAGACGCGACGCATCCCTGCCTGTGGCGCACGCGGGCAGTGGCGCTGGATGGCGCTGGTCGATCAAACGATCTCCTTCCGTTGCACTGAAGTTGTTGAGGGGCCCATCTTGTCGGAAGCGGCTGAGGGCGCAGCGGTTGCTCCGTTGCCAACAATGCCGCCCGCGAGTTGCGCGCTCGGTCTGCGCAGATCGCCCGTTGGGGTCGTAGAGAGCGGTATCTGCAGTGTAAATGTCGTGCCCCGATTTGCCGAACCGGGGTCCGCGTTGGAGCGGACTTCGAGCGAGCCGCCATGCAGTTGCAGGATGCGGTACGTCATGGCGAGACCGATGCCGGAGCCGCGCGGTTTGGTGGTGAAGTAGAGGTCGAAGATGCGCGGCAGCAGCGACTCAGGTATCCCGGCGCCGTTGTCTGCGACCTCCACGATAGCGGCGCGCTGATCGCGACGGACCGAGATGCGCACCAGCCCCCCATCCTGCATCGACTGCATTGCGTTCAACAGCAGGTTCAGCAGCGCCTGCCGCACCAGTTCACTATCCACGCGGACAGGCACCGGCGATGCCGGTGCGCTGGACTCGACCGCGACACCGTGCTCCTTCAGCTCCTCGCCAGCCAGCTCCACGGTCTGCTCCACCACACGGCGCAGGTCATGGTCGCGCAGCTCAAGGTCCATGGGACGAGAGAAGTCGGCGAGCGTCTGCACCACGCGGTCCAGGCGGTGCATCTCGTCGGCCAGAATCGCGACATGCTTCTGCGCACTTTGCGAATCGAAGCTGCCGCCGGCAAGTTTCCCGCGCAGCAGCTCCAGATGCACCACCATCGCGTTGATCGGGTTCTTGACCTCATGGCCGACGTTCGCGGTGAGGCGGCCAATGGCGGCCAGCCGCCGCGAGACCTCCAGCTCCTGCTCCAGTTCGCGCGCGGAACCCGTATCGCGCAGCGTCAGTAGCGTCCCTGCGCCCATGGAGCTGCCTGCACCCGACGGGTCGCCGATGCGATCCAGCGAAATCTGCACCTGGCGTCCATCCTCCAGCACCACAGTCTCAGCGGAGATGTGCGTGCCGCGCCTGAATGCTGCAAGCACGGCATCGCCCAGCGCGGTGCCGGGAAGAAAAATCTGCTCGATCGACATGCCGACCATCTCCTCCGAGGGCGGGCCGCCGGGTCGTCCCAGAAAATGCGCAACCGCATCGGAGACCATCACCGCGCGACCCTCCGGCGCGAACAGAAGCACACCGTCGCGTAGCGTATCCAGCATGCGGTTTAGATTGGCCTGCAGCGCGGTGTAGCCCTCTTCCCTGCTGCGCAGCTCTCTGCCCAAACGGTCGATGGAACGCGTGACGCGACCGATAGGGTCGCCTTCACCGCCGGTGCGGGTATCCAGCAACAGCGGCTGTTCCAGCACGACGCTCCCGCTGGGCTCCCCCCGCGTGATAGTCAGGCGGTCCAACTGCTCGCTGATCGACTGCATCGGGCGCAACGCAACCGCGGACAGGAGCGCGGCCACCACCGCAGAGGCGATTGTGGCCAGCAGCGCAAATTCCAGCGCTGCCGCCAGCCACGGCTTATATGCATAGCTCAAGAACGTAGTGCGCACTCCGACATGCACTACAAGAAACGGCTCCTTGTTGCGCTGGATATCTTTCGTAATGTCGAGCACCCGGGCGTGGCCAAACAACTCCCGGGCCTGGTCCAGCACGCTGCCCGAGAGCATGGTCGAGAACCCCGTGCGGTACGGCGCATGCTGATTGATCGCATCAGGATCGGTGGAGAGGAGAGTCAGACCCTGTGCATCCGTGATGCTGACGTCCTGCACGTCCAGCGAGGAGCGGATGATGGCATTCATCACACTCACAAGATCTTCGTTGCTCCGCAAGGCATCGGCTACGGCGGCGTGCAACGCCTCCTGCGGATCGGAGGTGCCAGGGTCGGGAGGGTGCGCGCTTAGGCCAGTCTGGACGGCCTGAATCGTGGCAGACTGCACCGCTTGTGCCAGTGTGTCATTCGACTCGTAGGTATTCTCCACGCGTTGATGCAGCAGCTCACCGAGGAAGATAGTTGAGAGCACCAGCACCACGGCGAAGGTGAGGCCGCCGGCCGTAAGCACGAGCTTGGTTCGCAGAAGCATCGAGAATCCCGCCTACTCCGCGCCGGTCGGATCGGCGGGGGAGGCGGCAGCGTACTCCTTCAACTTGTTCTGTAGCGTTTTGGTCGTAATGCCCAGAATCTCTGCCGCGCGGGTCTTGTTGTTGTGCGTGGACTCCAGCGTCTTCAGGATCAACTGTCGCTCCGCCTCATCCACCGTCGTGCCCACCGGAACACTGACGGTGCGGCTGTCGTCCTGTGGCCCGCGGTGAGCCGGCGAATGCGATGCTGCTGCATCGTGGGCCGAAACCGGACGGCCTGCATACTCCGGCTGACCGAAGTGCAGCGGCAGATGCTCGATCTTCAACAGTCCCGTATGCGCCAGCACCGTGGCGCGCTCAATCGTATTGCGCAACTCGCGCGCATTGCCGGGCCAGTCCCACGCCAGCAGCCGGTCCAGCAGGTCGGGCGCCAGGCTGGTCACCGTGCAGCCGTGGCGCTGGTTCATGTCTTCGATCATCTTCGCGGCAATCGCCGGAATATCCGACACGTGATCGCGCAAGGGCGGCATCTGGATGTTGAACACATTCAGCCGGTAATAGAGGTCGCCGCGGAGTTGGCCTGATGCAACTGCCTGCTGCGGGTCCTTGTTGGTGGCAGCGACGACGCGCACGTCCACCGGCGTCTCCACCTTGCTGCCCAACCGGCGCAGCCTGCGGTCCTCCAGCACACGCAGCAGCTTTGCCTGCGTAGGCGCGGGCATCTCTCCAATCTCATCCAGCAGCAGCGTCCCCTCCTCTGCCAGCTCGAAGCAGCCCGCGCGCCGCTCAATGGCACCGGTGAATGCGCCCTTCTCATGGCCGAAGATCTCGCTCTCGATCAGCGTCTCCGGGATGGCCGCGCAGTTGACGGCGACGAATGGCTTGTTGCGGCGCGAACTCAACTCGTGCAGGGAGCGCGCGACCAGCTCCTTGCCGGTGCCGCTCTCGCCGGTGACGAGCACAGACACATTCGACGGCGCCACGCTCTCGATGATGCGATAGATCGCCTGCATCTCCGGCGAAGAACCCACCAGCGGGCCAAGCCTTCCAGTCTCTGCCGCTGCACGCCGCGTGGGCGCCTGCGTCTCGGTGGCGAGGTTGTCCTCGCGCTGGCGGTTGGCGCTCTGTAACACAGCTCGCAACCGCACAGGATCGACCGGCTTCGGGATGTAGTCATAGGAGCCGGTACGCATGGCCTCGACAGCGGACTCAATCGATCCCTGCGCCGTCAGCATCACCACAACCGTCTGCGGCTGCGTCTCCTTGATGCGGGCCAGCAACTCCATCCCGTCCATGCGCGGCATCTTCAGGTCTGTCACCACAATGCCCGGCGACCACTGCTGCACGCGCTCCAGGCCCTCCATGCCGTCGGCCGCGCACTCCGTGCGGAATCCCCAGGAGGCCACCAGTTCGGCAAGGCCCGTGCGAGCGTGGGCCTCGTCTTCGACG
>DATCBR010000064.1:0-2449 GCA_036511765.1 Acidobacteriaceae bacterium
CGCCCGAGGCCGCGCTCCTCAAGATGGCCAAACTCGGCGCGGTCATCGACGGCTGGATGAAGGCCAGCGAGCTGCATGTCTCCGCTGTGCAGTGCTGGACCTCCATGGAGGAGTACCTCGGCATCGTCCCCTGCACCGTCATGTCCATGATGAGCGAGAGCCTGCTGCCTTCGGCCTGCGAGGTCGACGTGCTCGGCACGCTCTCCATGTACGCGCTGACCCTCGCCAGCGAGACTCCGTCCGCCCTGCTGGACTGGAACAACAACTACGGCGACGATCCCGATAAGGCCGTCTGCTTCCACTGCTCCAACCTGCCCAAGCACTTCTTCAAGCAGGGCGTGAAGATGGACTACCAACTCATCATCGCCGGTACCGTCGGCAAAGAGAACACGCACGGCACGCTCGACGGCACCGTCAAGGCCGGCCCCATGAGCTTCGCGCGCTTCTCCACCGACGACTTCGGCGGGACGATCCGCGGGTACGTCGGCGAGGGCGCCTTCACCGACGATCCGCTCAACACCTTCGGCGGCGCCGGCGTCGTCCAGATCCCCAACATGCAGAAGCTGCTCCACTACATCTGCGAAAACGGCTTCGAGCACCACGTCGCCGCCAACTTCGCTACGGTGGCCGGCTCAGTCAACGAGGCGGCAAGCAAATACCTCAACTGGCCGATGCACTGGCACAAGTAGCGGGATCCGGCATCATTCCGAAGACGGCATGATCGCCCCCAATGCGTTTTTCTGCGTTTGGGGCCGTTCGGGTTTCAGCATTGCGAAATCCCTCGGTCTCCGTCATACTTAGGTGTTGGCTGATTTAGGCGATGGATCCAGCCTCTGCGGGCTACAGTTCGTGCCGTCAGCTTCACCCACAAGTTTTTTTGAGAGGACTACCTAAAGTGTTGATGATCCGCCTGGCGCGCGTTGGCGCCCGCAAGCAGCCCCACTATCGCATCGTCGTCATTGAGAAGGACCGCGCCCGCAACGGCCGCTCCGTCGAGGTGGTCGGCACCTACAATCCGCGTACCGCGCCTGCCTCGCTCGAACTGAAGCGTGACCGCATCGACTACTGGGTCGGCAATGGCGCCCAGCTCTCGGACAGGGTTGAGAAGCTGCTGGGTCAGCCTGCGCCCCCCGTCGCCGCCAGCGCCGCCTAGTAATCATTCAGTACACCAGTAACCAGTTTCAAGTACTAAAAGTTCCTTTCAAAGCGGTTTTCCCGCAGCGAGTTCTTCGTTTCTTAACGTAGACTCTCTTTCAATGTCTCACCGGCCAAACAGGCCCTGGCGAAGACACCATGGTCCCCTCGCAGAGTTTCTCCCAGGCCATGCGCTGCAACCGGCAGCAAGTCGCTCTGCCCTTTAAGACCTCACGTCAGACGAGGCTACGGGAGCTGAAAGCGTTCCGGGCGCGGCATATTCTACGAGGTGTCGTAATGACTCAAGGTCCGCAGACCGCCGTGAAACCGGCGGAACAGATGAAGCAGTTGATGCTGGATATCGTGCATGCTCTCGTCGACGAGCCCGAAGAGGTTGTGGTCGAGACGATCGAAGATCAGGAATCCACCGTGATCCGCCTCCGCGTTGCCCACCAGGACATCGGCAAGGTTATCGGCAAGCAGGGCCGCACCGCGCGCTCACTACGCACCATCCTCGGCGCTGCCAGCATGAAGCTGCACCACCGCTTCGCGCTCGACATCGTCGAAGACCGCGACGCGCAGCGCGACTAACGTCGCTGCCGCGCCGCTTGCGCCAGGTCTAATCCAACCCATGCAGCACAGCCGGCAATGGACCATCCTCGCGCGCATCCTGCGTCCCCAGGGACGCAAAGGCGAGGTGCTTGCCGATCTCCTCACTGACTTCCCAGACAGCTTTGCGGAGCGGCCCGAAGTCCATCTCGCTCCCGCCGGCTTCGCGGAAGAAGCGCCGGATCAGCAGTCCGGGAACGCGCTCCAGCCGGCCCAGATACTCTCCTACTGGCTCCCCGTCGGCCGCAACGCCGGTCGCGTCGTGCTCCACTTCACCGGCGTCGATTCCATCACGCAGGCGGAAGCTCTGGCCGGCAAAGAAGTCGTCGTCCCCTTCGCCGAGCGCATGCCGCTCGAAGATGGCGCCGTCTACGTCGCCGACCTGATCGGCTGCACCGTCACCGACCGCGACACCGTCCTGGGCGTCGTCGATTCCGTGCACTTCCCCGCCTCCCCCGATGGCGCGCGCCACCTTGACGATGCCGCCCCGCTGCTCTCCGTAAAATCCTCCAGCGCGGATGAGATTCTCATCCCATTTGTGAACAGTTATCTGGTTGCCGTCGATCTTCCAGGAAAAATCATCCGCATGGACCTCCCCGAAGGCCTTGCCGCCCTGAATGCCCCGCAAAGTGGGCAACAAAATTCCGACGCTGACCAGTAAGGCCGAAAGGCCCTGAAACATTGTCGGACCGCTGACCGTTGCCCC
>DATCBR010000065.1:0-8989 GCA_036511765.1 Acidobacteriaceae bacterium
CGTGATCGAGAAAGACGATGCGTTGAGCGAGGTAGAGGGCCTCGTCGAGGTCGTGGGTGACGAGCAGGACGGTTTTGCCGACGCGGGTGAGGAGCGAGCGGAGCATGGTCTGCATCTCGACGCGGGTGAGGGGGTCGAGGGCGCCGAAGGGTTCGTCCATGAGGAGGAGGTCGGGGTCGGCGGCGAGGGCGCGGGCGAGGCCGACGCGCTGGCGCTGTCCGCCGGAGAGCTGCCAGGGGTAGCGGGCGCGGAAGGCGGTGACGTCTGGAGTTGCGGAATCGAGGCCTACAGAATCCAGACCCGTTAAGGCGAGGACTTCGGCCACGCGCTGTTCGCGCTGGGCGGCGGGGATGGCGGCGAGTTCGAGGGCGATGCCGGCGTTGCGCTCGATGGTCATGTGGGGGAAGAGGCCGGTCTCCTGGATGACGTAGCCGATGCGGCGGCGGAGGTGGATTGGGTCGGCGGTGCGGGTGGAGAGGCCGCCGACGCGGACTTCGCCGGAGGTGGGCATGGCGAGCGCGTTGACCATGCGGAGGAGGGTGGTCTTGCCGCTGCCGCTGCGGCCGAGGATGGCGGTGGTGGTGCCGGGGGCGAGGGTGAGGTTGACGTTGCGGAGAAGTTGGTTGCCGGCCGGGAGCGAGTAGCTGACGTTGGCGAAGGCTACTGCAGAGGCTACGGCGTCTGCGGCGGGGGGCATGTTGGGATTATGCAACGGGGAGGATGGGATGGGTGCTGAACTTAAAAGAGCAACCCACCCTTTCACGATGAAACTGCGAAAGGATGGGTTGCCCGTGGAGCTGACTCGTATCGGTTATTCGTCGGCTGGTTCGGTCTCCGCTGCGGCTTCGCCACCGGTGGTCACCGGCATGGTTCCCGGCTGGCCTTTGACGCGAACAACGGTGATCTTCTCAAAGCCTTCCTTGAAGGTGGGGGCTTTCAGGCGATCGGCCATCTTGCGCATCACCTCGTCGGTCACCTGGCGGTCGCGTTTGGAGTTGCGCTCCAGACAGACTGCCAGGGGGACGTCGAAGAAGACCGCATGGACCTCATAGCCGAAGCTCTTGGCCATCTTGATCCACTGGCGGCGCTCGTGCGGGCTCAGGTTGGTGGCGTCGACGTAGTTCCACGGCATCTTCGCGATCAGGCGCGCGCGCAGCAGGCTGCGCAGCGTGGAGAAGACCAGCCCCTGGTAGCGCTGTTCCGTGATGTCATCGAACAGGACCGCGCGCAGCATGTCGCTGGAAAGCGGCGATACGCCGCGGCGCTTGTACCAGGTCGTCTTGCCGGAGCCCGGCAAACCGATGGTGAGCACCACGTAGCCGCGCGGCTCTTTGGGAGAGACGCTCTTCTGCTCCGCCGGCGGTGTTGCCAGCGACTCAGGCTGCGTTTCAACTACGACCTTCTTTTCGGGAGCCGGCTTCGGCCGCTCAGGTTTCTGCGGCGGCGCGGTTCGCTGCCCTGCATCTTCCGGAGTTGCTTCGGCGACTGCCGGTTTGGGCGCCGGCGCATCCGGGTACGCTGGCCTCAGTGGCGCGGGCTGGTTGCGTGGAAGCTCCTGCCCGCTCTTTCCCGTGGATTCCGACTCGTTCGGACCACGCCTGGAACGTTTTCTCATTTTTTCGTCAATCCATCCGCGCAAACCGCGCATAGACCGCTTGTAACACACCCTCGGTGCCTGCTGCAAAAATGTTGCAATTTACGGGCGTTTTGCATAGCCGCTCCTGGCAGCGGTCGTGAAGAACGAACTACACTGGCCCCAATGAGCAGACGCGTCAATCGCCGGCAGTTTCTACAGGTGGGGGCAGGAGCTGCCGCGGCGACTGGCCTGCTGCCTGCGATGCATCTGGACGGACAGACTGGTGCGGACGCGACACACGCCTGGCCGGAGAATGGCACGCTCATCCCGGATACGGGCTGGCATCTGTGGGTGGACCGCGAGGCCGAGTGGAAGCAAGACACGATCTACCTGCCCGAAGAGATCACGCAGGATGCCGGCGGCGTAGTGCTAGGTAAAGGCCAGCCGCTTCCGGTGAATGCGCCGACCGGCGGATGGGCGGTGCTGGCGGCTGGTGGTCTGGCTGAGCGCGAAGGCATCGGCGTGGTGCTGCCCTCGACCGTCGAGCAGCATTCCTGGGGGAGGTTCGGCGCGGGTGCCGACGGCAAGCCGCGACCCTACACGCCGGAGGAGTATCGCTATGCGGCGACGAATCCACCGACGCCGGCGTCCGACGATGCTGTGCCACGGAACGGAGCGTACTTCGGCGTCTCGTGGTGGTGGCGCGAGATCGAGATTCCAGCGGAGATGCAGGGCAAGCGCATCGTCCTGCATGTGCGCGGCGCGCATCTGCGGGCTGAGGTCTACCTGAATGAGAAGATGGTCGGCTACTCGATCATGGAGGAGCTGCCGTTCGAAGCGGAGTTGACTCATGCGGCGCGGCCCGGTCAGCGCAATGTGCTGGCCGTCCGCATCACGAATCCGTTCGGGCGGTTCGACTGGGTGGATGGACTGAACGAGCAGTGGGGCGCGGTGAAGCTCTATCGCTCCCACGGCTTCGGCGGCCTCGACCGCGGCATCACGATCAGCGCGCATGATGGTGTGCGAATTAAAGATGCATGGGTACTGAATAGCGCTAGCGCGGGCGAGATCAGTGTTGGCCTGACGGTCGAACGCACCACACAGCGTCAGGTCCAAACTTTGCCGAGCGCTCGTCTCTCGTTCGAGTTGATAGAAGCATCAAGCGGTAGGGTTGTTGAGAGCCACAGTTCCGCATATTACTACGGGGTAGCGACGGACTCCTTCCACGTTTGGGGATCTGTACCGCCAACACAGGCACAAAAAGAGCAGATCGTCCGATACATGCAACCAATGGGCGAGACATTCACATTCAAGGATTTCAAGCAATGGGAACTCGATACTCCACATCTCTATCATCTGCGAGTCAAGGTGAAATCTGACGATGGTCAGTCAGACACCCGCACAATCCTCTTCGGCTTTCGCAGCTTTGGTGTGGATGGGCTGGGCACCAATGCGCTCTTCCGGCTGAATGGACGGCGCATGAAGATCTACACCGCTATCTCCTGGGGCTACTGGGGCATCAACGGCATGTGGCCCACGCCGGAGCTGGCAGAAAAAGAAGTGACGCAGGCGAAGAAGCTGAACCTCACCTGCCTGAACTTCCACCGCAATCTCGCGAAAGAAGATGTCCTGCGCGCGCAGGACCGCCTTGGTCTGCTGCGATCTATGGAGCCCGGCGGGGGCAAGATGGCCATCGGCAAGCTGCCCGCGGGCGTGACGGCCAGTGCTAACTCGATCAAGCAGGCCACGAGCGAGGCGGACAGGTTTGCCCAGCGCTACATCTTCACCAAGTGCGTGGAGATGGTGAAGGCATTTCGCTCGCACCCCTGCGTGATCGAATACTGCCTACAGAACGAGCTGGGCGCGGACCTGAAGAACCCGGACACCATCGCCATCCTCGAAGCGATGCGGAGGGAAGATCCGAGCCGGCTGATCGTGCTGAACGACGGCTTCGTCGCGCCGCCGCGACGGGCGGCGCAGGCTTGGTTCGCGCCGTGGGATGAAAAGCTCCATCGCAGCGATGAAGAGGAGTGGGGCGGCTGGTGGAACCAGCACCAGGGCGCGGGCGACCAGTGGTACGACGAGTTCTACAAATCGCCGACGGACTTCACGTACAAGTCGTCTGAGCGCAAGGTGATCTCAGAGTATGGCGAGATGGAGGGCTGTGCCACGCCGGACAACCACTCGCTGATGCTGCACCAGCTCGCGGACCCGAAGGGCACCGGGCTCGGCGATCAGCCGCCCAATGAGAGTTATGACCTCCAGGACCACCGCGAGATTCTCGCGGTCTACGACAAATTCCTCGACAAGTGGGGCTTCCGCAAGGCGTTTCCCGCGACCGAGAAGCTGTGGACCGCGTTGGGCAAAAAGTGCTACGACACCTGGCAGAACTATCTGGAGAACGCGCGCATCAGCGATGAGCTGGATTTCGCGGCGATCTCCGGATGGGAGACGACCGCGATTGAGAACCACTCGGGCATCGTGGACAACCTGAGGAATTTCAAGTCCGATCCGACGCCGATCTCCGCGACACTGCTACCGGTGCGTCCCGTGGCCAAGCAACGCTCGATGTGCACTGCCCTGGGTGAGGCGGCGACCTTCGACCTCTTCCTGCTGAACGATACGGACGCTGCCGCCACAGGCACGCTGCGCTTCACCGCGATCTCGCCCGCGGGCAGGCTGATGAAGCTGGGCGAGTTCCCTGCTCCGGCCTGGCAGCGCGACCGGTTCAGCTATCTGGTGAAAGAGGACTTTGTAACTCCCAGGCTTACAGAAGAAGGGCTATGGCGCTTCCGCTTCGAGTTGAGTTCCCTGCCCTCCGCCACGCAGACCAAAGAGATCTGGGTCACCAACACGCATGCGCCGCTGGCGGTGCAGGTCCGATCCGTTCCGGTTGCGAAGCTCATTACCTTTCCGGGCCTTATGGTCGCCGTGTCGGGGATTCCCGACACGCTGCGCAGATCTCTCTCGGCATTGCCGGGTGTTCATCTGGTCGAGTTCGTGCCGGGGAAGAAGTACGATGTCATCGTCTCGGGAGGGCTTGCCGGCGCGCGCGAGGCAGAACCGACACAGACTCAACTACAGCCAGGTCGGCTCGCGGATGGCATTCTCGATGCAGTGCGTGCGGGCACGCCACTGCTGGCCATTCCGCGTGCGGATGCGCTGAGCGACGGCGTGGCTACTCAGCTCGCAGCTGCGGGGGCCTTCTCCTATGCCGGAAGTGTTGGGGATCTTAGAGCCCCGTGGATGGGCAACTGGTACTTCATCCGCAGACACGCCGTCTACGAGGGAATGCCGGTGGACCAGGCGATGGGCATTCACTACCAGGCGCACGGACGCGAATCGAACGGCCTCTTGATCGATCGCGCGCCGGGAGGCGCTGAGGTAGAGATCATCACGGGCTACTCGCGCGACCATGACCGGCAGATCGGGGCGGGCACATTCGCCACGAAGCTCGGCAAAGGAGAGGTCCTCTACCAGCGCGTGCCGGAGCTGCATCCGGTGCTGGAGCAGCGGTTCCTGGCGAATGCGCTGGTGTGGCTTGCTTATTCTTGACCAAGGGAGACGGTTTGGGGGACACAGTTCGAATCGGCATCGATCTGGGCGGGACGAAGATCGAGGGTCTGGCGCTCGACGGCAACGGCGCAGAGCTGGCGCGGCGTCGCATCGCGACTCCGCAGCATGACTATGAGGCGACGGTTGCGGCGATCGTCAACCTCGTCGCGGAGCTTGAGCAGCGCATCTCCGATGCCCGCGGCAAAACAATCGATTGGGAACGGGCGCCGGTCGGCGTGGGAATTCCGGGCACAGTGGTGCGCGCCACAGGACTGGTGAAGAATGCAAACTCCACATGGCTGAATGGCCAGCCGCTGGAGCGCGACCTCAGCGCGGCGCTCGGGCGACCGGTCCGTTGCGCGAACGATGCCAATTGCCTGGCTGTCTCTGAGGCGACGGATGGCGCGGCGACGGGGGCGCATGTGGTCTTCGCGGTGA
This sequence comes from Acidobacteriaceae bacterium, assembly GCA_036511765.1. Lineage (GTDB taxonomy): Bacteria > Acidobacteriota > Terriglobia > Terriglobales > Acidobacteriaceae > Edaphobacter. Next base: position 5,570 of record DATCBR010000065.1, read on the forward strand.
TCCTCGGGACGGGCTGCGGCGGCGGCGTTGCAGTCGATGGCCGCGCGCATGTGGGGCCCAACGGCCTGGCGGGCGAGTGGGGACACAATCCGCTGCCGTGGGCGCGCGCGGACGAACTGCCGGGGCCGGAGTGCTACTGCGGGCAGCGCGGATGTCTGGAGACGTGGATCTCCGGAACGGGATTGGCGAACGACCATGAGCGTGCGGCTGTCACGCGAAAGGCAGGCATGCGCATGACGGGCGAGGAGATTGTGCGGGCTGCGGAGGCTGGTGATGCTGCGGCGGAGGCGAGTCTCGCGCGGCTGGAGGACCGCATCGCGCGAGGGCTGGCGAGTGTGGTGAACCTGCTTGATCCGGACGTGATTGTGATCGGCGGCGGACTGTCGAAGCTGGAGCGCATCTATCGCAACGTGCCGCACCTGATGGAGCAGCATCTCTTCGGCGGCGGCAGACTGGCGACGCCGGTGCTGCGTGCGAAACATGGCGACGCCAGCGGCGTGCGCGGGGCTGCGCGGTTGTACGGCGGCTGGAGGGGCTTGACAACCAATGATCTGCGTTCTGCGGAGTGAAGGGTTCTCGAGCTGTAAGCCGCAAGCCATCCAGCTTAGAGCTTGACGACGGATTGCTGGGATTTGCGGGCGAGGGCGACGCGGGGGATGCCCTGCAGGTCGTCGACGAAGCGGACGGAGGACCAGCGGGAGAGCAGTTGAGCGACGGCGTCGCGCTGGCCGTGACCGATCTCGAGCGCGAGCAGGCCGTTGGGGACGAGTGCGGAGTGGGCCTGCGGGATGAGGCGGCGATAGATGCTAAGGCCGTCGGCAATTCCTGAATCGGCGGGGGCGAAGAGTGCGGATGGGGGTTCGTGATCGCGGATCTGGGGATGGAGGGTCGGGCGGTCGGCTTCGCGGATGTAGGGCGGGTTGGAGACGAGTACTTCGTACCGTTCTCGAGGCGCTTCGCTCAGGCTGTCGAGCAGGTCGGACTCGAGGAACAGGATGCGATCGGCGAGGTTGTGACGCGCGGCGTTTTCGCGTGCGATGGCGAGCGCGGCGGAGGAGATGTCCGTTGCAGTGACGTGCGCGTTGGGCAGGTGATGCGCCAGCGCGATGGCGATGGCTCCGGAGCCGGTGCCGATGTCCAAAATCTTAAGTGGGATGCGAAGGGGATTTTGTGCCGGCTTCTCAAAAGCAAATGCGGGGGTCCCTCGACTCGGCTGCGCCTCGCTCGGGATGACGGCATCATGGTTTTTGCTTTGGCTGGCTAATTCTTCTAGGACGGCTTCGACGAGATGCTCGGTTTCAGGGCGTGGGATGAGGACGGCGGGGGTGACGCGCAGCGCGAGACCGAAGAACTCCTGCTCGCCGGTGATGTACTGGATGGGCTCGCAGGCGAGGCGTCGGGCGATAGCGGCTTCGTAGGCGGCTTGTTGCTGCGGCGTGATCTCGCGGTCCGGGTCGGCGTAGTACTGCGTGCGGGTGATGCCGAGGGTGTGCAGCAGGAGGGTGAGCGCGTCGCGGGCGGCGGAGTCACGCAGGTGGGGTGAGGCGCTGAGTTGCGCGGTGGCGCGGGCGAGGATGGAGGAGAGAGTTGTCAGTTGTATGCTCTGAGGGACTAGGGACTAGAGACCGAACTTTGGCGGCTCTGTACTGATAATCCTGGCGCGCATGGCCTGATAGCTGCGAAAAGCAAAGACTGCGGGTATTGCCAGCCCCCACCACTGCGGTTCGATAATGTGTCTGGCCATCATGATGGCCAGAGCGAGGTCGATCACCGCAAAGAGTGCGGCACCAAAGCCAAGAATCAGAATCCACACCATGCGAGTTTTGTAACTGTGCCGCGCCACGTCAGCCATATTCTCACGCTTTGGCACGGTTAGTTTACTTTGCCTGCGCGATGCGGAGGATGTTGCCGTCGGGATCGGTGACGGCGATCATGTCGACGGTGTGGGTGTGGCCGGCGGCATCTGTGGAGTTGGAGGCCGCGCGCTGGAAGGCGACCTGCTGCCGAGTGAGTTGCGCGGCGGCCTTGTCGATATCAGAGGTGGAGAGCAGGATGCTGGCGCGGGCGCCGAGTTCGGCGGCGGGGACGAGTTCGACGGCTTGGCCGGAGGCGCCGGGAAGATCAAGGCGCGCGGTATTTGCAGCGGATGGATGAAAGCCGAGCTTGTCGAGATGGAAGCTGCGAATGGCGGCGGGGTCCTGCGCAGCGAGCGCGACCGCAATGATTTTGTCGCCGACGCGGTCGGGGCCGAGGTGCTGGCCCGTGTCCCTGGAGTGCAGTGACCCGGGCAGGTATTGCGTGAATTCGAGGTTCAGCGGCGCGGAGCCCTCGGCTGATACCGGCATAGTGAAGAGCAGGTTGCCGGCGCCGGAGGTGCGAATGGCGGCGGGAGAGAGGCCTGCGGAGGCGTACGCATTGTGCAGTGCGTTCAGGTCTTTGCCTTCAAAGCAGAAGTGGACAATTCCGGGGGCACCGGAGTCGGGTGGAAAGATCTCGATGAACTGGCGGTCGTTGACTTTGATTACGGTTACGGTGACGTTGTCGGCGCTCTTGATGGTGAAGGGCTGGTCGAAGCCGAGCTTGTGGTAAAAGCCGACGGATGCGGCGACGTCTTTTACGCGGATGGCGATGTGGGCGATGCCCTGGAGAGCGGGAGAGGTTGCGGCGGCGGATTCGGGGGCTGTGCTGTCCTGCAGGCGGGGATTCGCGGCGGGCATCTGGTTCCCCACCCATGCGCGTGCTGACGCCCACGCATGAATGGGGCACCCAAAGAGGAACGCAACAGCGACGGCGAGCGACGGCAATGCGGTACGGCGGAGATGCGGCATGAGAAGTTCCTCTTCGGGCGCGAACGCCCGACCCAAGGATTCTCGCTCAGCGAGTTGCCGGTTGTCAGTTGACGGCTGGATGGGTGGAGCGGAGGGCCCAGCGAATTGCTTCGCCGCGCTCCTCCTGCTCCGGGTATTGCGGGTTTATGAGGGGTAAAACAACTGCGGATGGGCCAGTACCCTGGGAGAGGGATGTTCTTCTGGCCCGTAGATGAATCTTGCCAGCGGGATTGCCGCTGCGGACATTCCACATTAGGCTTGGCGGGCTCACCCGTTAGCAGCATGTAACGGGGTGGTTACGGGAGGGGATGGGCCGGCGGTTACGAGGCAGGGTTACTCGTCGAGATTTCGAGGTTCAAGGTTCGAGGTTCGAGCCGGATGCGAGGGACGACGTGGGCTGCAAAAAAGACGAAGGCCTATACCGAGATTTTGAAGCGCAAAGTGGCGCTCCAGAAGGACGAACCAAAAACAAATGCGGGGGTCCCTCGACTCGCGCGACGCGCGTCGCTCGAGATGACGGCATCTTTCCCTACGCACATTCTGAAAGGCAACCCATCCTTTCGCGATGGTGCCGCGAAAGGATGGGCCACCC
>DATCBR010000066.1:0-4702 GCA_036511765.1 Acidobacteriaceae bacterium
GCGCGGCTTCTCCGACCACAGCGAGATCAGCCGCACCGGCCTGTTCTCCGCATCCCGCACCCACACCGCCACATAAGGCCGCCGGAAGCGCGGGCTGTTCGGCTGCGTCAGCTCCAGCGTAATCGTCAGGTCCATCGGCACTGCCGGCGCCGCAGCGGCCTTCTTCACCTGCCTCCGCACCGCCGGTGAATAACTCGCATTCACCAATCGCGGAGCGTTCAGGCGCGGCGCGTCCATACTCGACTGCCCTGACCCCCGTCTCTCCAATCCGGGTTCCTCTAATTTTGCCCAGCCCGCACTCTTCACCACGCGCCCATCGCGCAGCATCAGCAGATACTCCACGCCTCCCAGGCGCTCCGCCAGCCGCTTGCTCGCCGCCGGCGTCATCACCGAAAACGCCGTCGCCAGCGCGCCAGCCTCGGCCGGGTCCTCCGCAACTACGGTCGAGCTCAGCACTCCCTCCGCCGTCTCTCCTGTCCTCGGGTCCACAATGTGCGAGAAGTGCGCGCCGCCCACTTCCACGCCGCGCCGGTAGTCTCCGCTCGTCGCAATCGTCCCACCCGCCAGTCGCACCATGTCCGCCGGCGGATCATTCTCCGCATCCGCCCGCGGATCGGCGATCGCCACGTCGTCCGCAACATTGCCCCGCAGCACAATGTCGCCGCCCACATTCAGCGCCACACCTGTCGCGCCCGCAGCCAGCGCCTTGTCCGCGGCATGTCCCGTAATGTAACTCTTCGCAAATGAATTCAGCGCAATCGGAGCGTCATCCAGGTGCGTCGCCGTCCGCGCCGCCGCATCCAGCCGCCAGTGCGGCCGCTGCATCTCCGCCACCGCTGCCGCCAGCTCGGCCTTGGTCGGAGTCCGGCCCTCCGTCGCCGCCTTCTTCCACGCCTGCACCGCCGTCTCCGCGGAGGCGTCCAGCGCGCCACCCGTCTTCACCCTCCACGCGTCGAACAGCGCCAGCACCTCAAACAGCTCCGGCGAAACCCTCTCCGCCGTCCCACGCGTCTTCACCCAGTGCGAGAACTCGCTGTCCGGCGTCCACGCGCTCAGAATCCGGTTCTCGCGGTCGAACTCCGCCAGCGCCGCCTCGGCCGCACGGTCTGCCTCCGCATCCGACTTCGCCTGGATCTTCATATCCAGCGAAGTCCCCAGCACATTCTCATAGTGGAAGACGCGGGGCTCAGCAGGCGCATTCGCCGGCGCAGCAGGAAGCACACAGCCCAAAAGCAGAGAGACAGCCAGTACACGCATTGAAGTCTTCAAGAACACCATCCTTAAGTGATTGGGTGCACCAACACAGCACAGATTGCAGCCGCAATGCCCGGCCACAACAATACGACCGCAGCCGTACGAATCCCCAGCTTGCCCTGTTGCCTTCAACCTGATCTGGTGTTCAGCTTGCACCCGAGACCCCACCAACACCATTACAGACGGTTCATCCGTCCGTCTAGATTCAGCCTAACCTCGCCAACCTTTAGATCAGCTTAAGACTTGTTGTGCGCAGGATTGGCTACGTATGAGGCCATAATCCGTTGCCAGCACCATAAATTCATAGGATAGAATCCCAGCCATGCACATCCGCAGAGCAGTCTCCACTCTCTGTCTTTTTGCGTCCCTGATGGCCCACTCGCAAACAGCAGACTGGAAAGCCAGCGATCCCGGCTTCCATCCACTTGCAATCGTTTCTGCCAAGGATGCTTTCTGGATCTGCGGTCCCAATGAATCGATTGCCTCCTCTTCTGACGGAAGGAGCTGGACTGTCCATCACCAGGCCTCAGGTGCTGGCGCATTGCTGTTCGGCATTGAGTTCTTCTCTGCCTCGTTTGGCTATGCTTATGGCACTGGCGGCTCTGTGCTCTTCACGACCGATGGCGGAAATACATGGGACCCGCAACATTTCGGTGCCGATACCATCCTGCGCGCCTCCTTCGCAGACCCAACCCACGGACTGATACGCACCTCCCAGTCCCTCTTCTACCTGGACGGAACCGAATCGCTTCACGAGGTCACTAAACCGTCCGAGACATTGCAACGATTTTCCTTCACACCCTTTCTCGTGACCCTCACGCCTGAAAAGATGGCCGTCGTTCTCTCTGAAGGGCAGTATTCGGAAGCCGGGTTCCTTGCCACTATCGACAGTGGCAAGACTTGGACCTTCTACGATCCTCCAAGCACCGGAATCGCAGATTTCTTGCGTGTCGATGGCAAGTATTGGGCGACTGGCCACGAAGTCGTTGGTAAGGACAAGCCGGGCGGAGGCTACGGCGTGCCGATGGCTATCTATTCCGACGACGCCACGCACTGGACACATACGTCCAATGAAATCCATCCCTGCCATTGGGAGAGTTGCGTGATCTGTACCTCTCAAGGCTGCCTGGCGTCCGGCACGTTGCTCGTTGATTTCTTTCACTCACAAACAACCGCCGCCGCGATTCCGAAGGGTGCACTCACAGCCAAATGGGCTGCAATCGGGAAAACGATCTGCACGCTGAATCAGAGCGTCTCTTGTGCATCGTTGATGGAAGTAAGCGATGTTGAGGCTAAACCGGAAGCGCCTCAGCCACACGGGCAGACCATGCCGCGCCTCGGCACAAAGCCGCCCAATGGCCCGCTTCGTTGTGTCTCGTGCTCGCTGGAGCCTGTCTTTATCGATGACAAGGCGCAGGGGAGAATCACCGTTCATATATCGTTTCGTGTAGCGCCTGACGGAACGATTGAGACTGCAACTGTCGAAAAGTCTCCCAGCGGTTCCCTCGCGCAGAAAATTCACGACCAAATGTTGACTTGGCTCTTCGAACCGCCGACCGAAGACGGTAGGCCGGTCAGAATTACAACACAGTCCGATATTGTAGTCACCGTAATTCGGCCCAACTAGATATTTCCTACGCCGCTTTTCGCTCCGACTCCAACTCCGCAAGCGACCGCCGGATCGACCGTTTGATCTCGATCACCCTCGGGTCCCTCTGGTCGAACTCCGGCTCCCGCTCCACCTCTATAAGCGTGTCCTTCAGGATCAGGATCATCTCCGGCCCGCTTGGCACCAGTGTCGGCTTGCTCTGCACCAATCTCGGCCCACTTTGCATCAACTCCGCTTTTCTCTGCGCGCCCATATTGCAACTCCTGCTGTAAGGATGCGACCGCAACCGCAAGATGTTGCCGATCGCCGGAACCCGGCCCGTTACTCCGGATCCCGCTCCAAATTTCCTGTCAACCCCCAAAACCTTTCATCTCACTCACCCGCCGAGAGATAGAGTTGGCATAACAGTTATGTCCTATCTGCTATCCTTTAAGAAGTAGAAAAAAAATGAAAGGCCCGTCTCTACGGGCCTTTTTTGCTTGCAAAAAATGTTCTTGGCCAAAGTCGTTTCATTTCATATGCTTGACCGTTAAGCCCTCTAGAATCATGTACCTGTAGCCATATTGCTGCAACCTTCAGAAAAGACATCGCTTAGATACCCACCCCCCCCCGGGGGGGATACTTCGATCATGACTGTCCTATCAGCACACCAGCCGCGAACACCAGTCCGCCGCCCACAATCACCTGCACGCAACTCAGCGCAAAGCTCGTCTTGAAGTACTTGTGCCGGATGAACGCAATCGCAATCAGCTCCAGCCCCACCACCAGGTAGGCAAGGTTCAGCGCCGTATGTACGTTCCCGATCAGGAACGGCAGCGTGTGTAGAAACCCGCCGATGAAGGTCATCAGCCCCTCCACCAGCCCGCGCACCACGGGGTTGCCGCGCCCCGTCAGCGTGCCGTCATCCGACAGCCCCTCGGAGAAGGCCATCGAGATGCCCGCTCCCACCGCCGTCGCGATGCCGATCAGCAGTACCGTATGCGAGTTGTGGGTCGCGAAAGCAGTGGCAAAGATCGGCGCCAGCGTCGACACCGATCCATCCATCAGTCCGGCCAGCCCCGGCTGCACGACGCGCAGCAGAAAGTTCTGCTCATCGTCAGCCGTGCCCTTGGTCTCCGGTTGAACTTGCGGCATTGCGCTACGCTATCCTCTGCGCGGTGAACGAGAGCTTGAGGCTCCGTGACCGCCACCGCTGCGCCGCCCGCGTCCAGAGCCCGAGCCGCTGCCGCCACCGCTGCCTGAAGAGCGGCCGCCGCTGGAAGCCGAGCTCTGACCGCCGCCGCTGCGCCGTCTGCGTCCTGAGCCAGACCCGCTGCCAGACCCGGATCCGTTGGCCCGTGAGGGCGTCGCCGAATCGCCGGAACCCGCAGCCCGCCATGAGCGCGACTCCAGCGCCATCAGGTCGCCGCCGGCAGTCTGCACGTCGAGCGGCTTGTTGCGCTCTTCCTTCTCCAGGTTCTTATCAGCCACGCTCCAGATGAACTTCACCTTCAGCGCTACTTCGAAGCGCCGTGCGTCCACGCGCTCTTGCGGCATCACAAAGGTTGTCGCGACGCCTTTGGCGCCTGCGCGGCCCGTGCGGCCGATGCGGTGCACGAAGTCCTCCGGCGCATTCGGCATGTCGTAGTTGACGACGTGTGCGATGTCCTGCACGTCGATGCCGCGCGCGGCCACGTCGGTGGCCACCAGCACGCGGTGCTTGCCGCCGGCAAAGCCCTTCAGCGCTGCCGTGCGCTGCGACTGCGAGCGGTCGCCGTGGATCACGTCCACGTCGTGCCCCTGCTTCTCCAGCTTGCGCGCAATGCGGTCGGCGCCGTGCTTGGTCCGCGCGAAGACCAG
>DATCBR010000067.1:0-19686 GCA_036511765.1 Acidobacteriaceae bacterium
GCTTCGTGATCGACGACTTTGGCCGACAGCTGGTGACGCCGACAGTGTTGCTGAACCGGTGGATTGTGCCGTTGGAGAGCCGTATCGACTACCTGAAGCTGCATACGGGCAAGAGCTTCCAGATTCCGTTCGACGAACTGGTGATCTTCTCGACCAACCTGGAGCCTGAAGACTTGATGGACCCGGCGTTTTTGCGGCGGCTGCCGTACAAGATCGAGATTGGGTCGCCGTCGGTGGACTTGTTTCGCAGCATTGTGGAGAAGGAGTGCGCGGCGCGCGGCATGACGCTGGATGACGAGACGTTCGACCACATGGTGTACAAGATCCAGATTGAGAAGCAGTTGGACCTGGCGTGCTTCCAGCCGAAGTTTCTGCTGGAGCAGGTGCAGGCGTCGTGCAAGTTCATGGAAGAGCCGCCGTCGCTGAACCGGAGATTTCTTGATTACGCGATTGACAACCTGCGGGTGAAGAGCAGCGTGCAGAAGCTGGCAGCGAAGGCGGACGCGCGGAGCCTGGAAGAGCGGCTGGCGGGAAGTTCGCGGTAATCGTTGACTCGGCGAGGTTGCGATCTGACTTCCGTTGTGAGTTCAACTACCGTTTTGAAAATGCGATTTCGACGCCGCCGAGGATGGTGCGGCCCTGCATGGGGATGCCGGGGAGTTCCGTGTAGCCGGTGTTGGAGAGGTTGAGCAGGCGGACATACGGGCGGACAGCGCCGGTGGAGCGGGCCAGGTTGACGTCCCAGAGTGGGTAGGCGGTGTGCGTGGTCTTCTGCACGATGTTGATCTGGGTGCGGAGGGTGACCTGCCTGGCGACGGGGCCAAAGATTTGCGTGGGCAATTGATCGAGAGTCCAGGCGAAGATGGCGTTCTGCGCGGCGTAGTTGAAGGCGTACTCGGAGATATAACCGGCGGGCAGGTCGGCTGAGTGCGCGGCGGTGTATGCGAGGGTGAGTTGCTGATGGCCGGTGATGCGAATGCGCGCGGAGGCTTCGGCACCGGAGAGATCGAGCGTGGAGATGTTGATGGCCTGCCATTTTTCGGCGGCGGTGAGCGCCGGCGTGGCGAGTTGCAGCTTGACGTAGTCGATGGCGTTGGTCTCATTGAGGCGGAAGCCTGCGGCGGTAAGGGTGATGCGGCCGCCTGCTGGAGACCAGTCGAGGCCGCCTTCGTAAGACCAGCTCGATTCGGGTTTGAGCGCCGGGTTGCCGCTGGTTGCGGGGTCGGAGTAGTAGAGGTCAACGTAGGTGGGCTGGCGAAATCCATGACTCACAGCCGCGCGCAGGCGCAGCGAGCTGGTGAGCGTGAATGCTGCGGCGACGTTGGGCGAGAAGACGGAGCCGTGGCCGGAGAGGACCTCTTCGCGCGCGCCCATCGAGAGCGAAAGGCGACCCAATGAGCGAAGGCTGAGGTTGGCGTACCCCGCGCCCTGGTTGCGAGCGTGGACGCCGAGGGCGGGCTTGACGACTTCAGCGCCTGAGCTCTGCGAAAAGTTGAAACTGCGAATGGTGTCTCCGGCTTCTTCAAGGCCGTAGGAGATAGTAGCGTTCTTACTCAAAGGATCCGCGCGGCGCAGGGCGGCTTCGTATCCGGTGGTGGTGTGATTGTTTTCGTAGATCTGCGGCTTGCCGAGAATAAGGATGAACTCGTCAGTGTGCTTGAGGTAGCCGAAGGTAGCGGCGGTGCGGGCGCCAAGCTGCTGCTGGATGCTGGCAAGCCACGATTTGGTGCGTTCCCATTCGTGATAGGTCCCGTAGAAATTGTTGGCGCCGTAGGGGCGGTCGCTGGCAGCGAGCAGGATGTCGGTGGTGCCGGCTAGAGTGTGCAGCCACGATTCAGAGGATGCGGCGTTGGAGGAGTAGTTGCGGTCGAAGGCGAAGCCGTCGGAGGTATCGCGCGAGGCGGTGAACTGCTCGGAGAAGGGTTTGGCGGTGATGGAGGCGCGCAGATGGTTTTCCAGCGAGCCGTAGCTGCCGCCGCCGGAGCGGGCGGTAAGAGAGAAGGCGGGCGCGGAGTTGAGCGAGGCCCGCGGCTCAGACGTAATGAGGTTGACGGCGCCGCCGATGGCGTCCGAGCCGTAGAACGTGGAGCCGGAGCCGTGGAGGATGTCGAGCGAGGTGATGGCGTCGAGTGGGACGGGGATGTCGAGGTTCAGGTGGCCGGTCTCGGGGTCGTTGACGCGCATGCCGTTGACGAGGACAAGGGACTGCTCAAAGGTGGTGCCTCGAATGGCGAGGTCGGCCTGTACGCCTTCGCCGGCGCGGGCCTGGATGTTGACAGAGGGGTCGGTACGCAGGAGGTCGACGGAGGAGTCGAAGGCACCGGGCGGCTGGGATGAGGGCGTGAGGGTGAGGACACTGCGGTTGCTCTCGGCGAAGGGGAGTGGCTCGAAGGTAGTGGTGATGGTGATGGAGGTGGAGGCTGTGTGTGGCGTGTTCTGGGGAGCCACCTGCTGGGCGAGCGTGGATGCGGTAAGCAGCAGGAAGGCTGATGCGGAGAGCACTGAGAGTTTGGTCATGATGGAGGGGTCTATCGCTAAGCTTGCCTTTATCTGGCCATGTTTCGCAAGCACGATTCAGTATTGAATCAAATTATTCAAGAGATAAACTATATGGAATGGAAACCATGCGTATCGACGCGTTTCTGCGGGAGAGCCCGCTGTTTGCCGTGCATCGTGCCGCACGGAGGTTCAATTCTTTGGTGGACCTGGCTCTGGCTGCGGATGACCTGAGCTTTCTGGAGGGACTGGTGCTGGTGGCGATTGTGTTCGAAGCGCCGCGGCAGATCAAGCCGTCGCATCTGGCGGAGACGTTTGCGACGACGCGGGCGAACATCAGCCACGTCCTCTCTTCGCTGGAGGCGAAGGGACTGTTGCAGCGGAAGATCGATCCGACGGACGCGCGCGCGTATCTGCTGACTTTGAAGCCGGCGGGCAGGAAGTGCGCGATGCGCGTGATGCGGATGCATGACCGGATGCAGCATGAGTTCGAGAAAGAGGTAGGGAAGACTGCGCTGAACGAAGCGTTGAGCGTGATTCGTGCGCTGGAGAAGCTGGCGGAGCCGTAGTGTGGTGAATGCTCGCAGGAACATTCTGCGCGATCACGGAAATATCTCGTGGGCGCCGGCGGAGGCGCGCGAGGTGTAGATCTCGGCGGTGATGCCGGTGGTGGCGAGGTAGCCTGCGCGCATGGCGTCGACGAAGGCGGGAACGCGGTTAGCAGCGACGAGGTTGACGGTGCAGCCGCCGAAGCCTCCGCCGGTGATGCGCGCGCCGTAGCAGCCGGGTTGCTGGACGGCGAGCGAGACCAGAGTGTCGATCTCCGGGCAGGAAGCCTCAAAGTCGTCGCGAAAGCTGGCGTGGGCCTCTGCCATGAGCTGACCGAAGCGGGTGAGGTCAGCGGCGCGGAAGGCTTCGACGGCGGCGAGCACGCGATTGTCTTCGGTGATGACGTGGCGGCAGCGGCGGAGGACGTTGGTCGGCATCTCATGGCCCCAGCGCGCGAGGTCGTCGACGGTGGCGTCGCGGAGGGCGCCGATCTCCGGGCGATGAGAGCGGAGGATGGCGGTGCCTTCTTCTATCTCTGCGCGACGGGTGTTGTATTCACCGCCGGCGACGGAGTGCTTGACCATGGAGTTGCAGATGACGATGCGGGCTTGAGATGGGATGGGCGCGAGGGTGTAGTCGAGGGAGCGGCAGTCGATCATGACGGCGTGATCCTGCACGCCACAGCAGGAGACGAACTGGTCCATGATGCCGACGTTGGCGCCGACGAAGGCGTTTTCAGCGCGACGGCAGAGCTGAGCTATTTGTGGAAGCGGGAGCGTGATGTTGAGGACACCGAGGACTGCGAAGGCGGTGGCGACCTCAATGGATGCGGAGGAGCTGAGGCCGGCGCCGAGCGGGACATCGCCGGCGATGGTGAGGGAGAAGCCGGCAGCGATGGACGCGGCGTGTTGGGGCAGAGCTTCGCGGAGGGACCAGAGGACGCCGGCGGGATAGTCCGACCAGTGGAGCTTGCGGTCGGCGCGGAGGGAGGCAATGCCAGCGTCGAGGAGCTCGTAGACAGACTTGTCGATGCTCTGGTTGAAGTTGACGGAGTGGGCAAGGACGCGGCCGTCGGCTCGCGGAGAGATGGCAACGACGGTGGAGAAGTCGATAGCGGCGGGCATGACGAAGCCGTCGCAGTAGTCGGTGTGCTCGCCGATGAGGTTGACGCGGCCGGGCGCGGCGAAGAGTCGCGGAGCGACGGAGAAAGAGGCAAGGTGCAGTGCGGCGAGTTGGGGAGGAGTGAGCATTTTAGAGGTGGGCCTGGGGCAGTTTACAGTTCCGGCTGATGTGGAGATTTGGGCGAAGCAACAGTCACTTCTGAATAGAGGCGTTGTGGAGGAAGGGAAACGCGGGATTCCAAATGAGAGCGCCGCTCCGATCATGTATTAACGTAACCGGGCGGACGCCGCGCAGCGAGTTGCAATAGAGGATTGTTTGAGCGTCGGTCAGAAGCGAGAGCGGGATTTCGGCTTCGAGGACCGAAGGCAGTTGCTGCAACAGGATCTGTCTGTGGATGCCGGGCAGAACGCCGCAGGGGAGGGCCGGAGTGTACCAGCGTCCGCCGATCTGAAGGAAGATGTTGCTGATGGCGCCTTCGGTGAGGTGGCCGTGTTCGTTGAGGAAGAGAGCTTCGTCGAACTGCCGATGGACGACCTGGGTGAGCCAGCGATCATAAAAATTGCGGTTTGTGGTTTTGTGGTGGAGAAAGACGTCGGTGGAGCGGGTGCGCTCTGAGGCCAACAAGAGCCGCCCGTTCCAATGCGGTTTGAGAAGTGGCGTGTGTGTGAGATCCCAGGTGCCGTCCTGGTCGAGTTCGATGCGAATTTTGCTTTCTGTCTCGCTGCAAGACGAGATGGCGGTGGCGAGGTCGCTGGAGAGCGCGTCGGCATCGAATATGATTCCGAAGTATTCGGCTGAGGCAGCGAGGCGCTCAAGATGTTTCGCGACAGTGCCGGCAGTTGCCAGGCTGCTCATTGTCTCCAGCAGGGAGAATGGGGGATGTGTGCGAGTGAGAAAGGCGGCTTTGAGGCGGCATTCTTCATATTCGTCCTGCGGGTGGGAGTCGGCTGTGATGCCGCCGCCGACTCCGAAGCCGAATGCATGGCCCTGAATGGTAAGAGTACGGATCGCGACGTTGAAGCATGCACGGCCATTCGGCGCGAAGTATCCGATAGCGCCGGTGTAGACGTCGCGGCGCTGCGACTCGAGCTCGCGGATGATCTCCATGGTGCGTCGCTTGGGTGCTCCGGTGATGGAGCCTGAGGGAAACAGGCGGCGGAAGATGCCGGTGGGCGTGAGTTGCGGGAGGAGCCGACCAGAGATGGTCGAGGTCATTTGGAGGAGCGTTGCATAGCGCTCCACGTCCATCAGGCGGTCGACGCGGACGGAGCCGAGCTGGCTGACAGCGCCGACATCATTGCGCAGAAGATCGACGATGGTGACGTGTTCTGCGCGGTTCTTTTCGTCTTCGCGCAATAGTGGCGCGGCGCTGCGGTCGGAGGCTGCGTTCGGGCCGCGCGGCCAAGTGCCCTTCATAGGGCGGGTGATGATCTGGCCGTCTGAAGTGCGGTAAAACAGCTCTGGAGAGAACGACAGAACGGGGCCTTCGGTGAGATTGAGGTATGCGGCGAACGATACGGGCTGCTGCCGGAGCAGCGAACAGTAGAGGCTGAAGGGGTCGGCGTCGGTGCAGCCGGAGAGCCGGTCGGTGAAGTTGACCTGGTAGGTGTCGCCAGCAGCGAGGTACTCCTGAATGCGATCGATTCTGGAGCGGTAGTCCGCGGGGGAGATGTGCAGGCCGTCGACGCTGAGTGAGGGAGAAGGGAGAGATACGGTGCGGTGGTCTTCGTCCGGGTGTGGCAAGGATCCGTGGATGGCGCCGGTGGCGTGATCGAAACGCATCGGAGCCTGATAGACGCCGAGCCATACAAGTGGGCGTGAGTCCGGGGTTGACGATGAAGAAGAGAGGCCGATGAAGTGTTCGCCGCACTCGTATGCGAAGTAGCCTGCGACAAAATGGCCGGCGGCGAGATGGCGATCCACTTCATGGAGCAGGCAGTCGAGCTGATGAGGATAATCTGCGCGGAGTTCTTCGATGGGATCGGTGAAGAGATAGCTCTGGTCGTCCGAGCGGTCACTTCTGGCTGTCTCCAGGAGCACAGAGCCGTTGCGATGCCGGACTGCGGATCTGAACGCCATCGGTAGATGCACCCATCGTGGCTGAGCGGCTATTGGACGCTGACGTTGCTGCAAACTCTGCACCTTTCGCGTGCGGAATGGCGAGTGGAACCGGCTGGGTGGAGGTGGATCCGAAGACCGATTGACCCCGAAAGACCATAGTACGGTTTTGCGCGAAGGCGTTATGCGAAAGGGGGAAGGGATGCGGCGATGAGAACGCAGGAGATGCGTTCCGCGTCGCCTGCGGTTATAGTGGTTGGCCGGAGAGAATCGAATGAATTTATCGCGACGCAAAATGCTGCAGATAACGATGGCACTGGCTCCGGCGGCTCTGGCTGCCGGGCAGGAGACGGAGCAGAGGCTGGGGCAGGAGAGCGGGCAGGTTTCAGACTTGCGCCCGACGGTCTCCCGCGTGCATGCCGGAGAGACAGGCAAGCTGGTGTACACGGCGGACGATCAGGGAAATACGATTCCCGACTTCTCGCATGCCGGATACGGTGGCGGCGGCACGCCGATTCCCACGGTGCCGATCAAGGAGACGATATGGCCGGTTGCGGGAGATAACACCGCGAACGTGCAGGCGGCGATCGATAAGGTATCGGCGCTGCCGCCGGATGAGACGGGCTTTCGCGGCGCAGTTCTGCTGAGGATGGGCTATTACCCGATGGCGACACCGATCACGATTGCGGCGAGTGGCGTCGTGTTGCGCGGCGAGGGGATGGGCGATACGGGGACAGTACTGGTTGGTACGGGGAATCCGCGAGCTGCTGCAGCGGCGCAGGCTCCGGCGGTTCCGGCGGCGGCGGCGGGACCGGGCGCGAGACCTGGCGGGGGCCGCGGACCGGGCGGCGGGCAGCCGACGCTGGTGCGGATTGCCGGGAAGGCTGGCTGGGCGGCGCAGGACGCGACGAAGCAGACCGTGACGGACGATTATGTGCCAGTGGGATCGCGGAGCATCCGCGTGGCCAATGCGCGCGGCTTCAAGGCGGGTGACACGGTGATCGTGCGGCGCATCGGGAACGCGGATTGGATTGCCGCCATGGGCATGAATGGGACGACGGCGGCCACCACATGGAGGCCGTTCAACGTGGAGTGGGACCGCTTGGTGGTGGACGTCCAGGGAAACACGATCCTGATCGACGCGCCGATCACTTGCGCGATCGAAAAGAAATGGGGCGGGGGAGAGGTGGTGAAGTACGAGGACCCCGGTCGCATTGAGAAGGTGGGCGTGGAGAACCTGCGCGGCATGTCGGAGTTCAACCCAACGGTACGTACGAAGGACTACGGCAACATGGACCGCCCGAACTATCAGGTCGAGGAGTACTACGCCGATGAAGACCACTACTGGAACTTCATTACGCTGGACAACATTCGCAATGCCTGGGTGCGCAACTGCACGGCGCTGCATTTTGTGTACAGCATGGTGGGCACACAACGCGGCTCAAAGTGGGTGACCGTTCAGGACTGCGTCTCGCGCGAGCCTGTCTCGCGACGCATGGGCGCGCGGCGATTCACATTCGGTCTGCGTGGAGAACTGGCGCTGGTGCAGCGCTGCCACTCGGACAAAGGACGCCACTCGTTCATGATGGGGCAGCCGACGTCGACCTCGAACGTGTATCTGGATTGCGAGGCGACCAAACCCTACTCATCGAGCGAGACGCACGAGCAGTGGGCGACTGGCGGCTTATATGACAATGTGCACGCGCCCCTGACGGCGCGGTTCTGGAAGGACATCAACATTGGATGGGGGGGCGGCAATACCGTCTTCTGGAACTGCGAAGGGCCGTTCCTGGTGCAGAAGCCGCCGACGGCGCAGAACTACTCGTTCGGGCACATCGGGGTGGATTCGATCGCTTTCAACATTGCCTTTCAGGACCCGGCGAAGGAGGGCGGCTATATCGAGTCGCTGGATGCGCATGTGTCGCCGAGGAGTCTGTATCTGACCCAACTGCGCGACCGGCTGGGCGATATGGCGGTGCGGAATGTGATGGGGGCGGGGCAGAAGGCGTGAGCGGTTAATCCTACTGCCCGGCGATGAGGCGCGGGCTTTATTTGCTGGGCAGTGACCAGGCGTAGAGGTAAGTGGGTTTAGCACCGTTGTGAGCTCCGCCGCCGGCGTTGACGGCGACATATTGTTTGCCGTTCTGGCCCATCCAGGTGATGGGGACGGAGTTGATGTCGACGCTCAGGTCGGCTACCCACAGCACTTTTCCAGTGCGCGCATCGAAGGCGCGGAACTTGCCGTCCATGGTTGCGCCGATAAAGACAAGGCCGCCAGCGGTAACGATGGGGCCGCCGGCATTCAGTGACGTACCGGTTTGCGGGACGCCCAGCTTGTCGAGTTCAGGATAGGACCCTAACGGGACCTGCCATGCGATATCGCCGGTGTTCACGTTGACTGCAAAGAGGCGTCCCCAGGGCGGCTGCTGGCAGGGCCAGCCTTTTCTTCCATCCCAGAAGTAATCGCCCATACCTGGCGGGGCATTGTCCGGGCCGACGCGCGTGTAACCGCCTTTGCCATCGGAGACAAGTTTGTTGAAGTTGGCGAGGTCTTTGCTGGCAACGTAGACGTAGCCGAGCGTTGGATCATAGGCGCCGCCACCCCATTGCGTGCCACCTGTCCAACTGGGAAAGATGGTGCGAAGCTTCGGGCCGTATTGCGCAAACGGGCCCCCGGTCATGGCTCCGCCTTCCATGGCGAGGAGGTTGCGGCAGTATTGCTCGTGCTCCGGCGTTACGGTGGCGATTTCATCTGGCGAGAAAGAGTTCCGGGCAAGAGCCGGAGGCTTGACGGGAATTGGCTGCGTGGGCCAGTTGGAATCGCCGGGCGTGGGATTGTCGTTCGCTACCGGAACTTCGTTGATGCCGTAGATCGGTTTGCCGGTCTCGCGATTGAGGATGAACATGTAGCCGTTCTTGCTGGTCTGCTCGACGGCGGGGATTGCCTTGCCGTCTTTCTTTACCGTAATGAGGATGGGAGCGGAGGCATCGTCGTAGTCCCAGTTATCGTGGTGAGTGGTCTGGAAGAACCATTTGAGCTTGCCGGTATTTGCGTCGAGCGCGACGATGCTGGAGCCGTAGAGGTTGGTCCCGGCACGATCGCCGCCGTAGAAGTCCTTATTCGGCGTGCCGAGAGGGACAAAAAGCAGACCGCGATCAACATCGGTCGTCATAAAGCCCCAGTTGTTAAGGCCGGAGCGATCTTTCCACTGGCCTTCCTTCCATGTGTCGTGGTTGGCTTCTCCGGGCTGAGGCAAAGTGTGGAAGGTCCAGGCAAGTTTGCCGGTCCGCATATCAAAGGCGCGGATGTCGCTGTGCGCACCGAAGGCTGGGTCCTCGCCAGGAAAGCATCCCGGGATGACATAGTTTTTGTAGATGGCGGGCGGAGACCGGACGCCCCAGGTTTTGTAATCGGCAGCGATTACCTGGCCGGTGCGGAGGTTGACCATGCCGGCATCGCCGAAGGTGGGAATGGGCTTGCCGGCCTTGGTGTCCAGCGCGATGAGCCATCCATCGAGCGTGCCGAAGACGATGGCAGGAGCGAAGCCTTTCGCGCCCGGCCAGTAGCTGACGCCGCGCATGGCGATTGGATGAGGGCTGTCGTAGGCCCAAAGTTTCTCGCCTGTTTCAGCATTGAGAGCGATGACCTGGCTGTAGCCGGTGGACATGTAGAGCACGCCGTCCATGACCAGAGGAATGGATTCGGAGCCGCGAGCGCGTGGCGGTCGGCGGGCTGCGGGAGCAGCGGCGGCATCGGGTGGGGTTTGGCCGGGGGGCAAAAGGCTTGCAGTGTGGTCAACGGTATCCGGTGCCGGTGCGGGCGCAGTGACGGACATGTCGAACTTCCAGGCGACCTGCAGCTTGTCGACGTTTTCGGCGTTGATCTGGGTCAGTGGCGAATAGCGGGTGGATGCGGGCCCATTGCCAAAGCCGGGCCAGTTGGTCTGCTGGGCATGCGCCTGGTTGAAGAGCATGCACGCCGCGCAAGTGAGTGCGCCAAATGTGATCGGAGATCGATTCATGGGAGTTTCCTTTGCTGGAAGCGCTCGAACAAAGCTTTAGTGAGGATTCTCTGCAGGGGTTGGGGAAGGCGTCGAGGCGTCGGATGTTTTAGGCGGAGGTCCGAAGTTCGCCGAGAGGTACTGGACGATGGTGTCCGCTTCCGCGTCCGACAGGATGGCGCCATGTTCGATCATCTTGTCCACGGTCTGGTTCCACTCCTCTTTGGTCTCTCGCGCGGCGGTCACTCTGCGAACGTTGTGGCATGCGACACAGGCCCTTTGAACCAGGTCCTTGCCGGCGCCAGCAGGCAGGGCATCGGGGTCCTGTACTGCGGGCGCAGGAGAAGGCGCGGGGGCGGGAGGCGGAGCTGATTGTGCGATGGCGCAGAGCGTGACTGCAGCGAGTGCGGAGATAAGAAGTGGTCGATACATAACTGAGATACCCCGAATGCGAATACGGTCCGTTGAATAAGATTTTATTGGCGCAGCCAGCCTACGAAGCCACCACGTGCGGTGAGGTCAAGGTGGATGTGGTCTTTACGCGTGAGGTGGCCATCCTGGCGGTCCCATGCGTCCGGCTTGTCTTTGGCGTCGCGCAACTGCGCTGTGGTCCATGTGCCCGAGCCGAGGAAGTCGAGCGGGATGTCGAGGGTGGTTGCGTCGGAACCGTTGATGACGGCGATGAACCATTGCTTGCCGGAGCGGCGCGCTTCGGCGACGACTTTGCCTGGTTCACTGCCGTTGAGAACACGAGTCTCATCCCAGACTGGAGCGATTGCTGTGAGTACATCGCGCGCGGGATTCTCAAGATAGCTTTGCGGATGGCCACCGAAGCAGAGGAATGGCGAGGTGAAGACGATGGCCTGAGCGAGTTCGTGCGACCAGGTGTTGCCCATCAGCTCGCTGAGTTTGAATACCGTGGGCGTATAGTCGCCGGGGCCCGCGATGTAGCGGGTGAAGGGCAGGATCACGTCGTGGTCGGGCTGCGGGAAGCGGTGGTAACGGGTGATCTGGTATTCATGACCGCGCACTCCCTCTCGTGTGATGACGTTGGGCCAGGTCCGGTCCATGCCGCTGGGTTTGTTGGCGCCGTGGAAATCGACCATGAGATGCGCGCCGGCCGCGTCCTTCGCGGTCTCGAAGTACCAGTTGGCAACTGTGCGGCTGGCCGGAGGAGGAAAGTCGATCTTCACGCCGACGACCCCGGCTTCGACCGCCTTGCGGAAGAATTCCTTTCGCTCCTGTGGATCTTTCACGAAGCGGCTGTGCACCCAGATCCAGATCTTGACGTTCTTCGTCTTCGCATAGGAGACGCTGTCGGCGATAGCGGTCCATGAGTCCGGCCACTTCTCCCAGCCCTCGTCGATGAGGTAGTAGTCGAAGCCGAGCTGGCTGGTCCAGTCGATCCACTGGTGCTGCTCCTTCTCTACGGGGTCCCCAGCGGCCAGCCATTGCCAGGCGGATCTTCCCGGCTTGATCCAGTCTGCATTGGCCAACTCGGGCGATGCCGGCGGATTGAGGTTCTCGACCAGCGTCGTGTTCACGAGATCGGTGAGATTGCGGGCGACGATGGTAACCCGCCACGGCTGCACCACCTCGTCATCGGTGGTCCATCCCTGGGGATCGGCGTAGAGCTGGCCTTGGAGCGATCCGTCGTCGCCGAGTTTTATAGCGAGGTCGCCGTAGTCTTTGATCAGCGCCTCAGTCAGCGTTACGTACACCCCATCAACGCGCGCCGTGATCGGAAAATCAACAAGACCGGCGCCTAACTGCTCCAGCGTCGTCTGGTGCCACGGGCTCTCGTACCCAAAGTCGTGCTTGGTGACAGCCCAAAGGGTGGGATCACCGTCCAGCATCCAGGTCGATCGGTCCGCCTGCACCTTCCTTCCTGCCTTGGCCGGCAATCGCAGCCGCACTCCCACACCATCATTCGCAACATGGACATCGACGAAGTACGACTCGCCATGCGACTTCGCTGGCACCGTCGCCTCATTCGCTCGATTCACCGCTTCGGCATGCGCGCCGTAGAAGCGGTAGTGCTCGTCAACCTTACGCAGCTTCGCGGCCCCAAGAATTGCATCCTTGCCGAACTCAACGTCATCGGCTTCGATCCCAACCCTTGAAGGCGCCAGCACCTGCTTGCCGTCAACGGTAACGCGATACCGTAAGACTCCGTCCGTAGCGCTGAGTTCAGCCTTCACCTTGCCGTCGGGGCTGGAGATGGAGATCGGTTTCGCGGGCGCAGCGATAGCGGTAAGAGCGCCGATTGTGGAAAGTAAAAGGGTGGCTACGAACTTTGAGGCGATCTTCACGTGGTTTCCTTTTCCAGCCGGGACATCGACACCCAGCGACCGATTGGTTCTCTGCTGCAATGACGAACTCTAGAACGAGCCCTTCACAAATTGGACACCTGTCACCGGCTGGCCGCCGCCTACGCTGACGTCCAGCTTTGCCTGTGGGACGTCGTCATGGGAGAGGGTAAATTTCACCGCGCGACTTTCGCCGGCCTTCAGGTGAATGCGCTGGAAGCCGCGGAGGCTGCGGATCTCTTCGCCCGGGCCTCCACTGACGTAGAGTTGGACGACCTCATCACCGTCACGAGCGGAGATGTTCCTGACGAGTGCACGAACGTCCGCGCCAGAGGCTGTGCGCGTGGCCTTCAGCCCGGAGTAAGCGAAGGTGGAGTAGCTCAATCCGTAGCCGAAGGAGTACAGGGGGTCGCCCTTGAAGTAGCGATAGGTGCGGCCCTTCATGGAGTAGTCGGTGAACTCTGGAAGCTGGTCGAGACCCTTGTAGAAGGTGACGGGGAGGCGGCCGGAGGGATTGTTGGCTCCGGCCAGAGTTTCGGCAATTGCGGTGCCGGTCTCTTCTCCGCCGTACCAGGCAGAGAGTACAGCAGTCGCATTCGCGGCCTCAGAGTTCACCGCGACTGCGCTGCCGCCGGTCAACACAACGACCACCGGCTTGCCGTCGGCCATCAGCGCCTTCACCATGCTCTCCTGTGGTTCGGGCAGGCCGATGGTGCTGCGATCGTGGCCCTCACCCTCGAGCGATCCATTGAGGCCCACGAACAGAAGCACGGCATCGGCATTCTTTGCCGTGTTGCGCGCCTGCTCCAGCAGGACATCGGCGGGCGGGATCCAGTTCAGCTCCGCGCCGCCGCCGGGACCATTCTGCGAATACTCTACGCGGACGGAGTAGCTGTGGCCGCCTTCCAGATGTACTGGCGGGGCGCCGCCGCGGCGGAAGCCTTGTCCTGGGCCTTGCGCCTGACCCTGACCAGGTCCAAGCCCTGCGGGGCGAGGTCCGCCAGGACCGCCTGAGGTCATCTCCTTGCCATCGAGGAAGAGCCGGACTTTTCCATCGCGGTTCCACTGGCCGGTGCGTGCGGCGATAACGTAGTCCCCTGTGCCGGGAGCGGTGAGAGTACCAGTCCAGCGGATGGAGTACTTGTTGCCGTTGACGGCCGAAACAATCGCGGGCTCGTCCATATTGGCGTCGTAGTAGAGGCGTGACTCGGTGCGCTTCAGCTTTGGCTCGCCCTGAAAGTCGGGATTGTCATAGTACTCGGCCAGCAATCCATGGCCACCGCCATCCGGCGGGGCAAGTGCATCGGTGGACACAATGGCCGCTGCAGTCGGCGTGTAGGTGGCCCCCAGGGCATATTCCACCTTGTCAGAAGAAAACTGCTTCGCAATGCCTTGCAGCGGAGTGACCTGCTTCGAAGAGATCCCGTTGTAGTTGCCAAGCAGTCCCACCGGGTCGTCCGCGGACGGCCCAATCACGGCGATGGTGTGGACTGACGATTTGAGCGGGAGGAAGTTGTTCTGGTTCTTCAGCAGAACGATACCCTCGCGCTCCGCAGTCAGTGCGAGTTGACGGTGTGCGGGAGAGTCGTCCTCGGAGTATGGAATCTTTGAAAAAGGAACGCGATCCGCGGGATCGAACATGCCCAGTCTCATGCGTGCGGTAAACAGACGTTCCGCCGCGCGGGTGATCTCAGCTTCGGTGATGTGTCCTGCCTTCACCTCGGCGAGCAGACTGCGATACTCGCCGCCACAGGTGAGGTCAGTTCCGGCCTTCACCGCGGCTACAGATGCCGCGCCTTCAGTGGCCACATATTTGTGGCTGCGGTAGATGTCGCCGACGGCGCCGCAATCGCTGACGACGAAGCCCTTAAAGCCCCATTGTTCGCGCAGACGCTTCTCCAGCAGATCGTCATTGGCGCAGCCCGGTGCGCCGTTGACGGAGTTGTAGACGCACATAATGGAGTCGGCTTTGCCCTCAGTGATGGCTGCCTTGAAGGCGACCAGATAGGTATGCTGCAGGTCGTACTCGCTCGCCTTGGCGTCAAAGACATGCCGAAGGGGCTCTGGGCCGCTGTGCACGGCGTAGTGCTTCGGCGTCGCGACTACCTTCAGGTAGTGTGGATCGTCGCCCTGCATGCCGATGATGAACGCGACGCCCATGCGGCTGGTGAGGTATGGGTCTTCGCCGTAGGTCTCCTGTCCGCGGCCCCAGCGGGGATCGCGAAAGATATTGATGTTGGGCGACCAGTAAGTGAGGCCTGCGGTGCGGCCCGGTGCCGCGCCCGGCGCGACCTCCGTAACCGGTGGACGCCGCTTGGCCTCGTTATATTTCGCGCGCGCCTCGGTAGAGATGGCATCGCCGATACGCTTCACCAGCGCCGGGTCCCAGGTCGAGCCCAGGGAAATTGGTTCCGGAAACACCGTGGCCCGCCCCGAAGCTACGCCGTGCAGCGCTTCGTTCCACCAGTTGTAGACAGGGATGCCGAGCCGGTCGATCGCCGGCGAGACATTCTGCATCTGCAGGACCTTCTCGTCGAGGGTCATACGGCTGACGAGATCGGCGGCGCGCTGCTCGGGCGAGAGATTTGCATTCTGGTAGGGGGCTGTGGCCTGGCCAGACATGGAAAGCGGCATCGCAAGCGCGACAGCGAGGGCTAAACTTGAACGCTTCAATTGTGGCTCCTGAAATGACGACAGAAGTTTATATGATCCAGCACTCGAAAATCCTCGCCAACATCGGTGACTCAACCGCGCCCAAAACCCCGAACAAATCGTTTACTTCATGGTTTAGTATGGGGAGCGCTGACCGGGCGGCTCTAAATCGAGAACCGTCGGATTGCCGAAGGCAAAACCTGCGTCACAGATATAACTTCCCCGAGGTAAATCGTTCGTGAGAAATAGTGCCCTGCCCCCGTCTCTTCGCCTCTTTTTGAGCTCTGCGCTGCTCGCGGCGATCGCGGTCCCGGCTTCGGCTGCGCCAGCCAGCTATCGCCCCACACAGGATGGAGCGCAGCTCAACGTCGACGGCGGCACGCTCCGCATCCAGTTCTGGTCGCCGGAGATTGTGCATGTCACCTATGCTCCCGGCGCCGACTTGCCGGAACTGAAGAGCCTCGCCGTCGTTGCCAAGCCGGAGACTGTTCATCTGGTCCGGCAGCAAACCGCCAAGTCCTTCACCCTCGCTTCGCCTAAGATCAAGGTCAGCGTCGATAGGCAGACTGGTGCGGTCACATTTCTTGACCCTGCCAATCATGTGCTGCTGCGAGAGACATCGCACGGGCGTGCGATTGCACCGGCCACCGTGGCCGGCGCATCTGTTACGTCTGCGGAGCAAATGTTTGATCTGGCGGCGGACGAAGGGATCTACGGCCTGGGGCAGCACCAGCAGGGTGCATGGAATTATGAGACGACGGGCAGCTTCAACCAGAAGCTCGCGCAGTCGAATACCAACGTCGGCGTTCCGGTGATGACTTCGAGCAAGGGCTACATGCTGCTGTGGGACAACCCTGCAGTAACGACGATTTCAACCGATGCTGCGAGCGATTCAGGCTCTAACGAGCGCGTTCTTCACTGGTCATCGGAATACGGCAAGGCGATCGATTACTACTTCTGCTATGGCGACGGGACTATTGCGACAGCGATGGCGGCGTATCGGCATCTGACGGGCGCGGCTCCGATGATGCCGCGGTGGGAGTTCGGGTTCTGGCAGTCGAAGGAGCGATATGCCTCGCAGGAGGAGCTGTTGGGTGTGGCACAGAAGCTGCGCGACCTGAAGGTGCCGGTGGACGGCATTATCCAGGACTGGCAGTACTGGCCGGCGGGGAATAACACATGGGGTTCGCACCTGTTCGATCCACAACGCTATCCGGACCCAGCAGCAATGTTCAAGCAGCTGCACGATGAGCACTTCCACACGCTGATTTCTGTCTGGGCAAAGTTCGACCTCGGCAGCAAAAACAGCGATGAATTGAACGCAGCGGGTGGCATGTTTCCCGAGGTGACGCGTTATGTTTCGCCTCCGGGCCAAGGGCAATGGTATGACCCTTTCAGCACCGCCGGTCGAGAGATTTACTGGAAGCAATTGCGTGAGCAGCTCTTCTCCAAAGGCGTGGACGGCTGGTGGCTGGACGCACCCGAACCAGAGATCAACAACATGGGTTTCCGAGGATACACTACTCCGCTGGGCCCAGGTTATACGGTCTACAACGCATATCCGTTGATGCATTCGACGGGCATTTATGATGGGCAGCGCGCGACGACAGACCAGAAGCGCGTCGTGATTCTGACACGCTCCGCCTACGCAGGGCAGCAGCGCAACAGCGCGATTACATGGTCAGGCGATATCCAGGCGACGTGGCAGGTGCTGCGGAACCAGATTCCTGCAGGCCTGAACTTCTCGCTCTCGGGAATTCCGTACTGGAACACGGATACAGGTGGCTTCTTCGGCAATCGCACGGCAGGCAATGGTGACCCGAGCAATCCTCAATATGAGGAGCTCTTCTCGCGCTGGTTCCAGTTCAGCTCATTCTGCCCCATGTTCCGGGTGCACGGCTCGTATGGTCTGCGCCCCGGCAAGGAGTTCTGGCGCTTCGACGACAAGACGCAAGGGATCCTGCGAACGTATTTGAATCTGCGCTATCGCCTTCTGCCCTACACCTATTCGGTGGCGTGGCAGGTGACATCAAGCGGAAATACTTTTATGCAGCCGCTGGTCATGGACTTTCCCAAAGATGCAAAGACGCTGAATATTGGGAACCAGTATCTGTTTGGACCGGAGATCATGGTGACTCCGGTGACGGATGCCGGCGCCACAGAACAGGCTGTCTATCTGCCTGCCGCCGGGGCCCCCTGGTTCAACTTCTGGACGGGAGAGACGGCTGCGGCAGGCGAGAGCGTGAAGACTGCGGCACCGGTGGAGACGCTGCCGTTGTTCATTCGTCCCGGGTCGATTTTGCCGATGGGACCGCTGGTCCAGTATTCGAGCGAAAAGCTGGATGCTCCTATTGAGCTGCGAGTCTATCGGGGCGCCGACGGCCACTTTACCCTCTACGAGGATGACGGCGACACCTACGGCTACGAGAAAGGGAAGTACGCCAGTGTCCCGATCTCATGGCATGAGGCCACGCAAACGCTGGAGATAGGAGCGCGTTCCGGCAGCTTCTCCGGCTTGGTAAAGGACCGCACTTTCAATATTGTGTGGGTCTCCAAAGGCCACGGCGCTGGGGTGGATGTGACGAGTCAATACGATTCTGTAGCCCATTACACCGGCAAAGCCTTGCGGATTCGGTCAAAACAATAGCAACCCTACTTGCCGGGCGCGCTCAGTCCGCAATTATGTTGCGAGCGAATAGTGGCCAGTGGCTGGAAGGCGTGTATTTGATGTCCTCCACAGAGCTATTGCATCCAACTGGTCTAAAGCCCTGAGCTCCGGGGCGTAGGAGCAGGCGTTTGCAAAAAGATCGAATTGAGCCTCTGACCTCATCCAAAGACGATCACCCAAATCCTCAGTTCCGCCGGAGCTGCTGGTACTCCCTCAACGGCGCCTGGGACTTTTCTCTTGAGGTGGAGGATCTCCACGCGGAGCCGGGCAGCGTCACCTGGGAACGCAAGATCATGGTCCCGTTTAGCCCGGAGACAAAAGCCAGTGGGGTGAACAACACCGGCTTTTACTCGGTAGTCTGGTACCGTCGCTCATTTCGCATGGAAGATTTAGCGCTGGACCAGCGGATGTTGCTTCACTTTGAAGGGGTCGACTATCGCGCGACGGTGTGGGTGAATGGCACCAAGATTTGCGAGCATGAAGGCGGGTACACACCTTTTGCCGCAGACATCACCAATGCGCTTCGCGAAGATGGGATCCAGGAGATTGTCGTCCGGGCAGAGGATGATCCTGCCGACCTGGCGAAGCCCAGAGGCAAGCAAGACTGGCGTCTCGAGCCGCACTCCATCTGGTATCCGCGTACTACAGGAATATGGCAAACCGTCTGGCTGGAACTTGTGCCGAGCAGCCGCATCGAGAGTCTCTGCTGGACTTCGAGCCTGGCGCGATGGGAGATTGGGCTTGACGCAGTGGTGAGGAGCGAACCGGGCCGGGAGCTCACCATTGCCGTCAAGCTGATGCGGGAGCATATCGTGCTCGCAACGGACACCTATGAAGTGATCTCAGGGGAGGTGCATCGTGGTATTGCCCTCTCCGATCCCGGCATCGACGATTACCGCAATGACCTGCTGTGGAGTCCCCATTCCCCAACCCTGATTGATGCCTTTGTTGAACTCCGGGACGAAACGGGTACCGTCATTGATCGTGTTGAAAGCTATACGGCGATCCGTTCGGTGGATGTGCAGGGCGACAAGTTCATCCTCAATGGGCGTCCGCTGATTCTGCGGCTTGTACTGGACCAGGGTTACTGGCCTGATTCCGGTTCCACAGCCCCAAGCGATCAGGCAATTGTGCACGATGTTCTGCTGGTCAAAGTGATGGGTTTTAACGGAGTACGAAAACATCAGAAGATTGAATGCCAGCGATATCTGTATTGGGCCGATCGCATGGGCCTGCTGGTGTGGGAAGAGATGCCGAGCGCCTATCGCTATACGACGAAGTCTATCGAGCGCCTTACCTCCCAGTGGACGCAGGTCATTCGGCGGGACCGCAGCCATCCATGCATCATCGCCTGGGTGCCATTCAACGAGTCCTGGGGCGTGCCCGACCTTCCTGACAGCCCGGCGCAGCGGCATTACGTGCAGGCGCTGTACCACCTCACGAAGTCCCTCGATCCAAGCCGGCCGGTGGTGGGAAACGATGGCTGGGAGAGCGTCGCTACAGACATTATCGGTATTCATGACTATGACGATCTGCCTGAACGCCTTGGTCGACGCTACGGCATCGATGACATTGAGTCACACCTCTTCAACCGCGAGCGGCCGGGCGGAAGGATGCTTTTTGTGGGAGAAGAAAAAGCCTGGAAGCACCCCATCGTTCTGACGGAGTTTGGCGGCATCGCGATGGGCAAAGAGCCGGGCATCTGGGGGTACAGCCAGGCTGACAGCGCAGAGGAACTGGTTCGCCGGTATAACACTCTGCTTGCAACGGTCCGCAGTCTGCCCGCGCTGGCCGGCTTCTGTTATACGCAATTCGCCGATACGTATCAGGA
>DATCBR010000068.1:0-16558 GCA_036511765.1 Acidobacteriaceae bacterium
TGGCCGGCACGGTCGCAATGGCGGGCGCCGGCGTCACGCAGTTTGCGGTAGGCGACCGCGTCATGGCGTACCACCATATCCCGTGCGGCGTGTGCTACTACTGCCGCAAACGGACCTACGCGCAATGCGAGACCTACAAGAAGGTGGGCTGCACGGCGGGCTTTGCTCCGGCAGGCGGCGGGTTTGCCGAGTACATCCGCGTCAGCGACTGGATCGTCGGCAGGCCGGGCAAGACCGCTGGCCTGATTAAAATCCCCGAGGACATACCGTTCGAACAGGCTGCGTTCATCGAGCCGGTGAACACTTGCTACAAGGCCGTGCAGCTGCTGGACCTCGAACCGGATGAGACCGTGCTGGTGATCGGGCAGGGGCCGATTGGGATCCTGCTGGCGGCGCTGGCACGACGCGCAGGTGCAACGGTGTTGACCAGCGACCTGTATCCGGAGCGGCATGCCATTGCGGCGAAGTTCGGGCTGGATCGGCCGATTCTTTCTTCCCCTCAAAACGCGGCGCGTGGCGATGTCGTTGCCGCCGCGCAAGCGGCAACGGAAGGACGCGGCGCGGACGTTGCCCTGGTCGCCGTGGGCGCGGATGCGCTGATCAGGACAGCGATGGAAGCCGTGCGGCCGGGCGGCCGCGTGATGCTGTTTGCATCAACGCAGCATGGCGAGGCAGGGTTCGATCCGGCGGCGGTGTGCATGGACGAGAAGACGCTGATGGGGTCGTACTCAGCGTCAGTCGATGTGAACGATGAAGTTGCGGAACTCGTGTTCAGCGGCTATCGCGACGGCAGCTTCGATCTGACGCAGCTGATCTCGCACCGCTTCGGCATTGAGAATGCCGTTGCGGCGATCGATCTCGCATCGCACCCGCAAGCGGATTCGATGAAGATCGTCATTAAGCCATAGCGTCTGAGTAGAATGGCCACCACGGAGGATGAGTAAAGATGAAGCGGGTTCTGTCATTATTTTTTTTGTGTCTTTGCGGCATATTTGGTAATCCTGCACGCGCCATTGGCCAGCCTATGCCGCAAGACTGTCCCACGAGCGTTTCTCCGACTGGAGATGTTCTTCCTCCCCTGCCGTTGAAGAAAGTCAATCCGCAATATCCCGAGGTCGCGCAGACACATGCCGTCGACGGCGACGTGTTTATGGACATCGTGATCGCAACCGATGGCTCCGTTCGAGACATTAAGGTCACGCATGGACTGCCGCAGCTGATCCCGAATGCGATCCATGCAATGCATCAATGGCAATATCGACCTGCCCGCATGAATGGTGTTGCAATCGCCTGCAAGACGACCATTCGTATGGGCTTCCAGATCGCTGCGAGCCCGGCTGCGGCTGCGGCCGCAAACGCAGCAAATAATTTTGCTCCTCATATTCCACCTTCCGCGGAAGCTGAGGTTTTGCATCCGCAGTTGCCGACTGCACCGGATGGTGTGCTGCGTGTCTCGTTCAAGGCAATGGAAACTCACCTAGAGAAGCGTGTGGAACCGACGTATCCTGCGGACGCTGTGGCGTTGGATGCACGAGGCTCTGTGTTTCTGCTCGTAACGGTTTCGAAGAGCGGTGAGGTGAGCGAGGCACAGGCGCTGACCGGGCCGGAACGCTTTCGCGATGTCGCGTCCGAAGCGGTGAAGCAGTGGAGGTTCAAGCCGTACGAGGTCGACGGCGAAGCCCGCGTCGTGCAGACCACGCTAATCCTGAGTTTTGCGCCATCGAAGTGAGTGTTGGAAGGGTGTGGTCAAGCCCCGGCTTTATTGTGGCCAAAAGCAGATTTAATACAGAGGCCCAGGCTTATGCGGGCTGCATGCGACGGAGGAAGATGCCCATCGTGCTGCCCTGGACGAGGATGGAGAAGACGACCAGGACATAGGTGGCGCTGACGATCCAGCCGCCGGATGCGCTGCTCGGGATGGAGAGTGCGAGGGCGATGGAGAGCCCGCCGCGCAGGCCTCCCCAGCTCAGTACGGAGATTGAACTGGAGCAACTGGTGCGGAAGACGCGTAACGCAAGCAGGACGAGGGCGACAGCGGCGATGCGGACTAGGTTGACGATGACGATCTCGGAGAGGCCGATGAGAACGCCCTGGCGACGGAAGGCGACCATCAGGAATCCGCAGCCCAGCAGGACGAAGAGGATGGAGTTCTGTATTTCGTCGAGATTGGTCCAGAAGTGGTTGAGGTCGTGGTGGGCGATCTGGCTGTCGGGCGCCGATTCGATCAGCAGGCGCAGGGTAAGGGCTGCGGCTACGGTTTGCAGCGGGGCGGAGACGCCCAGCTTTTCAGCCAGGACGTAGCCGCCGAGGGCGAGCGAGAGCGAAAAGAGGATGTCGATAGGGGCGCTGTCTACCGTGCGCATCAGGAGGGCCGCGGGGAAGGCGAGCAGAATGCCGAGCAGAATTCCCCCGCCGCCGGTGGTGAGCACCTGGAGGGCAACGTGGGTGGGCGAGAATGCCGCGCCCTGGGCGGAGGCCAGCAGAGAGATGAAGAGCACGGCGCCGACGCCGTCGTTGAAGAGGGATTCGCCGGAGAGCTGGGCCTTGAGGTGGGAGGGGGCGTGGACGCGGCCAAGCATCTCCAGAACAGCGACGGGGTCCGTGGGCGAGATGAGGGCGCCGAAGAGCAGGCACTGCAGCAGGGTTGCCGGGAGATGCAGCAGGTGGGCGAGGGCAAAGGTGAGTCCGCCGACTGCGAGCGCGGAAAAGAGGGTAGCGGGGATCGACAGCAGTGCTACCACGAGCTTCTGCCGAAGGAGCGCCTGGAGATCGAGCAGGAAGGCTCCGGCAAAGAGCAGCAGCCCCAGCATGCCATGGAGGATGAGACGTTCAAAGTCGATCTGGCTGAGGATACCGAGCGCCCAGCGGTGCGGGCCGGGCCAGACGGGAGCAAGCAGCGCCAGGCCGACGGAGCTGACCGCGGTGAGCAGCATGGTGCCGATGGAGTTGGGCAGCCGGAGCACCCTCTGGCTGATCCAGCCGAAGAGCGCCGCGACTCCAACCAGCACGCTGATCAAAAGGAGCATGGCCCAAGGATACCGGCGCGGACGGCGGCGCGGGCGAATAGCGGGCGGGGATTTGCAGGCGGGGCGCAGGGTGCTGCTAGAATTGTGGCCGAAGAGCTTAGCACCAATTTTGAAATCGGCAGGAGAGACTTGCGATGGCGTATGTGATTGCGGAACCGTGCATTGGAACGAAGGATGCGGCATGTGTGGATGCTTGTCCGGTGGACTGCATTCATCCGAAGAAGGACGAAGGACCGTTCGGGGAAGCGGACCAGCTCTTTATCGATCCGGTGGAGTGCATCGATTGCGGCGCATGCGTTCCGGTATGCCCGGTGAGCGCGATCTATGCGGCGGATGACCTGCCGGAGAAGTGGGCGGACTTCCAGGCGAAGAACTCCGGCCACTACGGCAGATAATTTCCGGCGGTTGGCTAACAGGTGACGCACGCGCGGCCCGATGTGGGCTGCGCGTTTTCATTTTTGCGAGGTGCGAGGCAATGATTCAGCGGGTGGGTGAGGCGATCGTGCTGCGGACGTGGCCTTTCCAGGAGGCCGACCTGCTGGTGAGCCTGTTTACCCGCGAGCAGGGCCGGGTGAAGGGCGTGGCACGGCACGCGATGCGCAGCCGGCGGCGCTTCGGCGGGGCGCTGGAGCCGATGACGCACGTGCGGGCGACGTGGGCCGAACGACCCAAACAGGATCTGGTGCGTTTGGATGCGTTCGAGATTCTGTCCTCGCCGATGTCGCTGCCGGTGGACTATGCGCGCGTGGCAGCGCTGGAGTTTGTGGCGGAGGTGATCGAGGAGGCGATGCCGGAGGGCGCGCCGGAGGATGCGGTCTTCCGCCTGGCGGTCGCAGTGCTGGACGAGATGCAGGTGGGCCGTGTGTGGATGCCGGTGACGTACTTCGCGTTGTGGATCAGCAGGCTGATGGGATGGATGCCGGAGCTGGGGCATTGCGCGGTCTGCGGACTGGATTTACGAGGGGAAGAGGTCTGGTATTCGGCGGCGGCGCATGGGGTGACATGCGCCGACGACAGCCGGACGGAGAGTATCGCGGTAAGTACGGAGTCCGTCGCGGAGGCGCACAAGATGTTCCGCGCAACCGTGGGTGCGCTGGCTGAGGAGCAGTGGCCGAAAGCGCGAGCGGCTGACCTGCGGCGATTTGCGATGGAGCTGCTGGAGCGGCACCTGGAGCGAAGGCTGCGGAGCGCGCAGGCCTTGCAGTAGAAGCTGCTTTGCGTATCGCGTGGGCTGAGCCGCAGTTGAGCAAACTGGTTCCCGCCACGCCTGATGAGGCGGTGTGCAGGCTAGACTTTGGTGGAATGGACGCCGGGTCGCCGCCGAAGGCAGTCTGAAGCGAGGCGCCGGAGAACGGCGGAGGAGCATCCTTGCTCGCAACGGAGACGAAGCCGGCGGAAGACTTGGCTGCGGATGCTGAGAAGCAGCCGATGCGGCTGCCGGCGGAGATGCGCGCGTTCTGGCTGGGCACCCTGGTAGTGCTGCTGCTGACGCTGGCGGCGGGCTGGGTGAAGTATCGCGAGGGTACGTCGCCCTACAACTGGAACCCGCTGAGCGATCGCCTGTTCTTTGACCTCGACGAGTATCCCGGCACGTATACGCTGCTGCACAGTTCGGCTTTCTTCAACAACATCCCAGACAAGCCGTGGCCATACCCGATGTGGAACCCCGTGGCGTATCCGCCGTTTGCCGCAGCGGTAATGGCGCCGCTCTATGCGTTCCGAATTCCGGGCCTGCTTTACCTGATCGTGGCGGCAGCGTGGCTGATAGCCATACTCACATGGGCCGTGCGGCGGCTGCGGCGCGCGGGGCTTTCCCTGAAAAGCTCAATTGGCTTTCCCCTGACCGTCATCGTGCTGTCCTTCCCCATTGCGAGGCTGATCCATCAGGGAAATATCGAGCTCGTGGTCTGGATGCTGGCGGCGCTGGGTGTCTGGGCGTTCTGGCGCGGATCGAATACTGCGGCCGCTGTGCTGCTGGGTTTGGCCGCGGCGATGAAGCTGTTCCCCATCGTGCTGCTGGCCCTGCTGCTGCCACGGGGCCGGTATCGCGCGTTCGCCGTGGGCATAGGAACCTTCGTCGGTGCGACCGTGGCGTCGCTGTGGTGGCTGGGGCCGAGCATCGGCGTGGCGTGGAGAGGCTCGCTGCACAACGTCTTCTTCTACCAGGGCCGGCGCATGGCGGAGCTGAGCCTGCCATCGCTGGCGTCGAACCACTCCGTTGGTGAGATGGTGAAGGTGGCGATGTTCCTGGCGCACGGTTCGCCACAGAAGATGACGTTGCCGTACTACGCCTCCGGCGCGGCGCTGCTGGGGTTTGTGTTCTTCAAGAAGCTATGGAAGCTGCCGGAGGCCAACCAACTGCTCGCGCTCAGCACGTTTATGGTGATGCTGCCGACCATCTCGTACTTTCATACGCTGGTGCATCTGTACGCGCCGCTGGCTGTGCTGTGCGCGCTGGCCATCCGCGCGCAAAAGGCAGGCGTGACCGTGCCCGGATTGAAGACCACGATGCTGCTGTTCCTGCCGCTGTTCGCGCCGTTTACCGTGCTCAACTTCCCGCGTCTGCTGATGTTCTGCGGACTGCTGCAGGCCGTGGTGCTGATGGCGCTGTTCCTGCACGCCGCGGAGTATCCGCTTGAACTGCCCGGCGAGCGCGGAGCGTAGTCGGCTGTCGTTGGTAGACTGTAGTGACGCACAACGACAGAGGGACGATGCAGGGGATAGCAAGCGAGAAGAAGGCGCTGACGTTTCAGGAACTGGTGTTTCGGCTCAGTAAATTCTGGGCGGACCGAGGCTGCGTGCTGCAGCAGCCGTATGACGTGGAGGTGGGCGCGGGGACGATGTCCCCGGACACGTTTCTGCGCGTGCTGGGGCCGAAGCCCGTGCGCATCGCATACACGCAACCCAGCCGCAGACCGGCCGATGGCCGCTACGGCGAAAACCCGAACCGGCTCTACCGGCACACGCAGTTGCAACTGATCCTGAAGCCGCCGCCGGAGAACATCCAGGAGCTCTATCTTGAGAGCCTGCAGGCGATGGGCATCGACCTGCGCGAGCACGACATCAAGTTCGAAGAGGACAACTGGGAGTGGCCCGTGGGCGGCGCGTGGGGTGTGGGCTGGCAGGTGATGCTCGACGGCCTGGAGATCACGCAGTTCACCTACTTCCAGCAGTGCGGCGGCATGGACCTCGACCCCATCTGCGGCGAGATTACATACGGCATGGAGCGCATCGCGCAGTTCCTGCAGGACGCCCCGTCGATCTACGACGTGGTGTGGGCAGTAGAACCGGACACCGGTCGCAAAGTAACGTACGGGGAGATCCAGTTGGCAGGCGAGCAGCAGTGGTCGGCGTACAGCTTTGACTATGCCGACGTGCCCAAGCTGTGGGAGCATCTGCGGCTGTATGAGGCGGAGTGCCTGGAGCTGCTGGAGCGGTCGAAGGGCTTCGGCGATATGGAAGAGTTGACGCTCAAGCGGTTTCCCGTCCTGGGCGCCTACGAGCTGGCGCTGAAGTGCTCGCACATGTTCAACCTGCTGGATGCGCGCGGCGCGATTTCCGTGACCGAGCGTGTCGGTGTGATGGCGCGGATTCGCGCACTGGTAATCGGCGTGGCCAAAGCGTATGCGGCGCAGGGAGAGGCGCTGGCTGCTAAGTAGAGGAGTGAATCTCGAGCTATAAGCTGGATAGCTCTAAGCTTATAGCTCTGGATATCGCAGTTGGATGACGGAGCATCGATGCAGGACTTTCACCAATTGAATGTCTGGAAGAAGGCCCATGAACTGGTGCTGCGGGTCTACAAAGCATCGAATGAACTTCCGGCAAGTGAGAACTTTGGCTTGGTTCTTAATTTGCGGCGCAGTGCAGTTGCCATTGCGCGGAGCATTGCTGAAGGAGCGGGACGGGATTCCGATGTGGAGTTTGCGGTTGAACTGAAGAAGGCGCGGGCAGCGGGCCACGATCTGGAATACAACCTGCTGTTGAGTCGCGACCTCGGCTTTATGCCGAGCGGTCTCCATGATGAACTCAATGCAGATCTCCTGGAAGTGCGCAAAATGATCTCCGGCCTGGTGAAACGAACCACAGAATCTGTAGCCACACGATAGGAAGACATGGATTTTCTCTTTGAGATTGGGTTGGAGGAGGTGCCGGCGCGGATGATCGCGGGTGCCGAGAAAGAGTTGCGCGAGCGGGTTGTCGCGATGCTTCGCCGTGAGAGCCTGCTTAGCAAAGATGATGAAGGCTCTGCCAAATCATTTTCAACGCCCCGGCGCTTAGCGGTGTATGTACCCAATGTTTTTGAAAAGCAAAGCGACAGTTATGCGAAAGTTCTTGGCCCGGCAGAGAAGATTGCCTTCAAGGATGGTCAGCCGACCGCCGCCGCAGAAGCATTCGCGCGCAAGAATGGGCTGACAGTCGCGGAGCTAAAGATTGAATCGACACCAAAAGGAAACTACCTGCTGGCAGAGACAGCTCAGAAGGGACGCGCGGCTGCCGAGGTGATCGCCGAGGAGCTGCCGAAGGAGCTTGCGGCAATCTACTGGGCGAAGAATATGGTGTGGCGCGCCGGCAGGCCGGAGCGCTTTGTGCGCCCGGTGCGCTGGCTGGTGTGCCTGTTGGGTAACGACATTGTTCCGGTGAGCTTCGGCGGCAAGACCGCCGGGCGCGAAACGCGCGGGCATCGTGTGCTGCATGGTGAGGAACCGGTGCTGATCGTCGCACCGGGCGAGTATGAGCCGGCGTTGCTGACGGCGAAGGTAATGGCCGATGTGGAGGCGCGGCGGCACAAGATCCGCAAGGCGCTCGATCACGTCACGCGCGCGGGCGGTGCAGGTAGTTCGGGAACAGCCCTGCGCTGGCGCGAGGACCACGGGCTGGTCGATACCGTCACGCACCTCACCGAGTGGCCGAGCGTCGTGATGGGAGGCTTCGAGCCGGAGTTTCTGGCGCTGCCCGAAGAGGTGCTTGTCACGGTAATGCGCGACCACCAAAAGTATTTTGCAATAGAACAGGGAACAGGTAACAGGGAACAGGGAGAAGCAAGAGCACAGGGAACAGGGAACACGGAACAGAACCAAACAAAACTCGCCGCGCACTTCCTTACCGTGCTGAATACGGAGACGGATGCAGCGGGCGAGTCAGTGATCCGGCATGGCAATGAGAAGGTTCTGCGCGCGCGGTTCACCGACGCCAAGTTCTTCTGGGAGTTCGATCAGCGGGTTCCGCTGACCGAGCGTGTGGCGCTGCTCGAGAAAGTCACTTTCCAGAAGGAACTGGGCAGCTATGCGGCCAAGAGCGAGCGCGTGCGCGCGGTGGCGAAGAAGCTGGCAGACAAAGCAGGGAATAGGGAACAGGGAACGGGAAACGTGAAGGTGGATACGGCCGCGCTCGATCAAGCCGTCCGTCTGGCCAAGACTGACCTCACCACCGACATGGTGAAGGAGTTTACCGAGCTCCAGGGCGAGGTGGGCGGGCTGTACGCGCGCGCCCAGGGACATGCTGAAGCCGTTGCAGCGGCGATCTATGACCAGTACCGGCCCGCAGGAATGGACGACCGCATTCCCCGCACGGTTGAAGGGCAACTGCTCGCGATCAGCGACAAAGCGGATACCATCGCCGGGATGTTCGGGCTCGGCCTCGAGCCGACTGGCTCGAAGGACCCGTTTGCTCTGCGCCGCGCGGCGAACGGAATCGTCAAGATCCTGGCTGAGGGCGGGCTGCCGCTGACGCTGGGCGATGTCGCTGACGCTGCTACAGAGAAAGAAGAGACGCGCCGCAAGATGGAGGTCTTCTTCGCCGAACGGTTGGAATTCTATCTCCGCGAAGCCAGGGCCCAGGCGTATGACGTGGTGAAGGCGGTGCTGGCGGTTGGCGCGAACGACGTGCGCGACGCCGTCGCACGCGCGGAAGCTGTAACCGCTGTACGCGGCAGTGCGGACTTCGCAGCGGTAAGTGCAGCGTTCAAGCGGATGAAGAACATTCTTGCGCAGGCGGAGGAGAAGGGCATCAAGCTGGAGCATGGCCACGTGCATGCGGTCAGCGATGTCCAGGCCGCGCAGAAGCAATTGGCGGATGCCGCGGAGAAGCTCGGCAGGCAGTTCAAGGCGCTGGCCGGGAGACACGAATACGTTCCTGCAATGGAGCTGATCGCAGGACTGCGCACTCCTGTCGACGCATTCTTCGATCAGGTGATGGTGATGGATCCGGACCCGCAGGTGCGCAACGCCCGGCTGGTGCTGCTGCAGGGCCTGGTAGAGACGTTCTCGAAGATCGCGGACTTCTCGGAGATCGTGACGGCGGGGTAGGAACGAAGGCAAGAAAACCTGTCAAGCCCCCTGGCCGCGCAAAATGACGCCATCTTCAACGCCCCGAGCGACTTACGGGCGGAAGAAAGTTGGCAGTTTTTCCTGTCCAAACTCGTACAATTTAAATAGGCCCTTCTGTATCGCACCGCATTTCTGGTGCGGCGACAAGATGCCGACTGCACGAGGCAGAACAAATGTTCCCCACGCAGGTTTCAGCCCGGCACATCAATAAATCCGCAGTTCCGGGCCACCCGCGCAATCCCTTTGGGATCAAACACTTGCCTCTAACTGCCGTAACTTGTATTAGTTACAACCATTTTGCTGCAAGTTGCTGTAGCCAAGGAACTTGGGTATCAGGGGGGGGAGGGGGGGATACACCATGACCTTCCACCCTATCGATGTCATCCAGCACAAACGCGACGGGCATGGCCTCGCCGATCAGGAGATCGAGGCTTTTATCGGCGCGCTGGTCCGGCGCACACCGGAGAATCCCACTCCCACCGATGCCCCCTCGGATAGCCAGACTGCCGCCCTGCTGATGGCCATCTTTTTCCGCGGCCTGAACCCGCAGGAGCTGGCCGCACTCACCCAGGCCATGCGCTTCTCCGGCGAGACGCTGAATACCGCATCCCTCAACAGCTTCTGCGTCGACAAGCACTCCACCGGCGGCGTCGGCGACAAGACCTCGCTGCTGATCGCGCCCATCATCGCCGCGGCCGGCGCGCCGGCGGCTGCAAGCAATCAATCCGCAGATGGCCAGCCCTATTCGCTCCCCTACTCACTTTCCGACCCGATGATCAGCGGCCGCTCGCTCGGCCACACCGGCGGAACGCTCGACAAGCTGGAAACTATTCCCGGCTTTCGCACCCAGCTCCCACTCGATGAGTTCCTCGCCATCGTCCGCCAGTGCGGCTTCGCCATGGCCGGCCAGACGCCGACACTTGTTCCTGCCGACCGCATCCTCTACGCGCTGCGCGACCACACCGGCACCGTCGAGTCGCCATACCTCATCACCGCCAGCATCATGTCGAAGAAGCTCGCCGCAGGGCTGAATGGTCTCGTGCTTGATGTCAAAACCGGCACGGGTGCGTTCATGTCGAAGTATGAGGACGCGCAGCTGCTGGCGAACCTGATGGTGGAGACCGGCGAACGCGCAGGCACGCGCACTGTCGCGCTGCTGACCTCCATGGACCAGCCGCTGGGCCGCTTTGCCGGCAACTGGGTCGAGGTGATGGAGTGCCTCGAACTCTTCCAGCACTTCTCGCCCGACTTCGCCTTCACGCTTTCGCCGGAGAAGCTCCGCCTCTCGTCCGACCTGCTGAACCTGACGCACGCGCTGACCGGACACATGTTGCATTTAGGCGGAAAAGCCGCCACGCCGGATGAAGGCTCCGCCCTCTCGCATCGTCTGCTGGCGGATGGTTCTGCATATCGCCACTTCCTGCAGATGGTTGAGCTGCAGTCGACAGACGTGGCAGCGGCCACCGCCGCCATCGCCAATCCGGCGGCCTTCCACAAACGCTCCGCAACGCGCACCATCGCCGCCGGCTCTACCGGCTATCTGGCAGGCATGGACTGCACGCAGATGGGCTGGGCGGTGCAGCGGCTTGGCGCCGGACGCACGCGGCCCGGCGATGCAGTGAGCGCGCACGCCGGCATCGAGATGCACGCCAAGCTTGGCGACCAGGTGCTGAAGGGCCAGGTGATCGCAACGCTCTTCAGCGAAGAGCCGCGCCTGCTGGCCGAGCCGGAGCAGATGCTGCGCGACACACTGCAGATTGAGCCAGCGCCGGCTAAGACCATTCCGCCCGTCCGCGAAGTCATCCGGAAGGAAGTTGCCGGATGACCTCGCAGAGATAGCAGCGGCTTAGCGCGGGATGGGTGCGGTGCCCGTAATGGTGAAATCCGCCGACTTCACACTCTCGGCGCGGTCGCCGTTTGGCTGCGACCCGCCGAGCGAGATGCGGTAGCTGCCCGCGGTGACTGCGCGGACGCCCTCCGCATCCACCTGCGAGAGCGTGCGCGGATCGAGGCGAAAGATGACGTGTTGCGTCTGGCCCGCTGCCAGGTGCAGCCGCTGGAAGCCGGCAAGAGCCAGCGTAGGCGAGACATCGGTCTTTGGCGGCGTGAGGTAGAGTTCGGCGACCTCTTCGCCCGCGCGCTTGCCGGTGTTCTTCACGTCAGCCTCGACGGTGAGCGGCTGACCTGCAGTGACTGTCTTGTTAGACAGCTTGAGGTTGGAGTAGGAGAAGGTCGTATAGCTGAGGCCGTCACCAAACCGATAGAGCGGATCACCGGTGAAGTAGCGGTAGGTGCGGCCCTTCATGGAGTAGCTGTCAAACGGCGGGACCTGGTCGATGCTGGAGTAGAAGGTAACAGGCAGTCGGCCGCCGGGATTGTTCTTGCCGCTCAGCGTCTCAGCGATCGCCGTGCCGCCCGCCTGGCCGGGATACCACGCTTCGAGAATAGCCTTCGCGTTTTGCTGCTCCCAGTTCACGGCCAGCGCGCTGCCGTTCATCAGCACCACGACCATCGGCTTGCCGGTTGCGGCCAGCGCCTTGACGAGGTTCTCCTGCACGTCGGGGACTTCAAGGTCCGTGCGGTCGCCGCCGGCAAAGCCCTTGACGCGGACGGGCATCTCCTCGCCTTCAAGGTGCGAGGTCAGGCCGATGAAGGCGACGACGATGTCCGCCTTGCTTGCGGTCGCGACGGCTTCATCGCGCAGCATCTGCTCGCTCGGCGACCACTCCATCAGGATGCCTTTGCCGCCGGCGCCGGTTTGCGTCATCTCCATGCGGATCTGGTGCGCGCCGGTGTCAGTGAAAGGAAGCTCGAAGTGCAGCACGCCGCGCTGGGCCTGGTCGCCTCGCGGTTCGCCGATCCCACCGCCGCCGGCGGCAGAGGAGCCGGACCGCGAAGTAGCGACCTCTTTGCCGTCGATATAGAGCGCGAACTTTGAGCCATCGCCGACATGGACGGTGAAGGCCTGCTGTCCTGAGGATGGAAGGGTGACAGTGCCGGCCCAACGCACCGCGAAGTCGGTTGCCGTGGTCTTCGTCGAGAGCGATGGCACCGGATTGGCGTTGGCCCAGTCGAAGTCGAGTTGCTTATCGACGCGCGTTGTTTCGGGCTTGCCGTTGAAGTCTGGCGTGGCGAAGTACTCGGCGGTCAAACCATCGACCTTTGAATTGGCGGCAGTGTGGAAGATGCTGCGCGGAACGGTGACAGCGCCGCCCGTGATGTAAGGCGCGCCCTCCGCGTAAAGGACGTGCGAGGCGCCGAACTCGGAGACGATGCCGTCAACAGGCATGACTGGGTGAACCGGGATGGCGTTGTAGTTGCCTTCGAGCGCGATCTGCGATGCAGCCAGCGGGCCGATCACGGCGATGGTCTTGCCTGCGGTGGGAGAGAGCGGCAGGATGCCGGCATTCTTCAGCAGTACCATCGACTCGCGTCCGGCGCGCACTGCCAGGGCCTGGTCGGCCGCGGAGTTGACGACGGAGAAGGGAATTGCGTTGAACGGTACCTTTGCTGCCGGATCGAACATGCCCAGCTTCATGCGCGCGGTGAAGAGACGGCGCAGCGGCACATCCAGCGCGGACTCCGGGATCAGGTTCTTGTGCACGGAATCGACCAGCGCAAGGTACGCAGCGCCGCAGTCAGTGTCCGTGCCCGCCTGAATGCCTGCAACGGCGCCGCTAGCGTGGTCCGTGGCATAGTGGTGTCCGCGCGGTTGCGAGAAGTCATCGATGGCGTCGCAATCAGCGGTCACAAAGCCCTGAAAGCCCCAATCTTTCCGCAGGATGTCGCCGAGCAGCATTTTGTTCGCGCAGGCCGGCGCCTTGTCCACGCTGTTGTAGGCGCACATCAGCGAGTCGGCGTTGCCCTCCGTGATCGCCATACGGAACTGCGGCAAGTACGTGTCCCACAGATCGTGCTCCGAGGGATCGATGTTGACCTCGTGGCGTGTGCTCTCCGGGCCGGAGTGCACCGCGAAGTGCTTGGCCGTAGCGATGGCGCGGTAGTAGTGCGGATCGTCGCCCTGGATGCCCTGGATGAAGTTGACGGCCATGCGCCCTGTTAGGAACGGGTCCTCGCCGTAGGTCTCCTGGCCGCGTCCCCAGCGCGGGTCGCGGAAGATGTTGATGTTGGGCGACCAGATGGTGAGACCGTAGTAGCGCTCGTGGTTGTTGTGCTTGAGCGCGTCGTTGTATTTGGCGCGCGCCTCCGTGGAGACGACTGTGCCGATCTGCTTTATCAGCGGCTGGTCCCAGGTGGCGGCGTTGCCGATGGCCTGCGGAAACATGGTGGCGTAGCCGGAGCGCGCGATACCGTGCAGGCCTTCGTTCCAATAGTCATAAAAAGGGACGTTGAGCCGGGGAATGGGTGCGGCGCGATCGACGAGTTGGGAGACCTTTTCTTCGAGCGTCATGCGCGAGATTAAGTCGTCCACGCGCTTGTCAATGGGCAGAGCGGAGTTCATGAACGGCATGGCCGCAGCGGCTTTGGCCTGCTCCGGAGTAGGCAGCACGTTCTGCTGCTTGCCATTGGCGTTCATGATCTGCGCATGCAGCGCGAACGGCGAAAGGAGAGCGAGGATGGATGCGGCGAGCGTGGTTCGTGCGAAGGACATGCGAAAACTCCAGGAAGATCGTGTGGCATACAGCGAGTCACGGAAGGCTACTCATTAGAGCAAACCGCATTCAGCTTTGACAATCGTACGCGGTGGTCCGGAGACCGTTACGTCATAAACCAGCCGCCGTTCACGTGGATGGTCTGTCCGGTGATGTAGCCGTTGCGGGCGAGCATTACCGCCACAGCGGCCACCTCATCCGGCACGCCGAAGCGGCCGATGGGAATGAGCGCCGGGCTGGCGTTGGGATTGTTGGTCACCATCTCTGTCTCAATGAGCGCGGGCGAGATGGCGTTTGCGGTGATGCCTTCTTTTGCGAGATGGCGCGCGTAGTAATGCGTGAGGCCGAGCATGCCAGCTTTGGACGCGGCGTAATGCGGTCCGATAACGCCGCCGACGTGCGCGGCCACGGAGGAGAGATTGACGATACGCCCCCATCGGCGTGCGCGCATCGCTGGGAGAACTGCCTGGGTCATGAGGAAGCAGGACTTGAGGTTTGTATCGATCACCGTGTCCCAGTCCTGTTCGGTGATGGCATCGATCGGCAAGGGCTGCCCGATGGCGGCGTTGTTGACCAGGATGTCGACAGGGCCGAGGTCCTGCTCCACGGTGCGGAGGAGACGAGCGATCTCGCTGGTGCAGGCGACGTCTGCCTGAATGCTGACGCTTCGGCGTCCGGCCTGCCGCACCTGCGCAGCAATTGCGTCCGCTTCCTCGGCGCGATGCAGGTAGTGGATGGCGACATCGGCCCCCGCGGAGGACAGCGCGAGCGCGATGCTGGCTCCGATGCCGCGGCTGGAGCCGGTGACGAGCGCGATCTTCCCCTGAAGCGATTCCATGCAGAAGAGGGTACAGCAGACCGTCCAGCGAGGTAGAATTGTGCCCGCCGCCGGACCTGGCGGGAAACCGTTTTCCAATGGAGATTGCAGCGATATGAAGCGAGTACTCCTCTTAACTTTCGTCGCGTCGGCAGTCGCAGGCGGCACTTGTCTGGCGAAGACGCATGATTCG
This sequence comes from Acidobacteriaceae bacterium, assembly GCA_036511765.1. Classification (GTDB taxonomy): domain Bacteria; phylum Acidobacteriota; class Terriglobia; order Terriglobales; family Acidobacteriaceae; genus Edaphobacter. Next base: position 14,976 of record DATCBR010000068.1, read on the forward strand.
TCACCCGCTGCGCGGCAAGAGCTTGTTCCGGCGCCATTGCGCTCGGACTCTGCGGCGCCCGTTCCGGCGCACGCCTCGCCGCTCAACTTTCCTGGCGTTGCTTATCCCCGGATTGAAGAAGACTCGCGCGTCACCTTCCAGTTCAAGGCCCCCACTGCGCAGAAGGTGCAGGTTTCAATTGCCAATGTGCCTTTCGACATGGTGAAGGGCGACAACGGCATATGGACGTACACCAGCGCTCCGCAGGCGCCCGGATACCACAACTACTGGATGGTGGTGGACGGGGCGATCGTGCTGGATCCGGCAACCAACGCGTTCATCGGCTACGGCCACATGTGCAATGGGTACGAGGTGCCTGAGCCGGGCGTGAGTTTCTATGACCTGAAGGACGTGCCGCACGGCGACGTGAGGGTCAAGAACTACTTCTCCAAGACGGCGAATTCCTGGCGGCACATTTTTGTCTACACACCGCCTGAATATGACGCCAATCTGAAGACGCGATATCCGGTGTTGTACCTGCAGCATGGTGGCGGCGAGGATGAGCGTGTGTGGACGGAGATGGGCCACACCAACCTGATCCTCGACAACCTGCTGGCCGAGGGCAAGGTGAAGCCGATGATCGTGGTGATGGAGACCAGCGCAGTGGGACCACCTGCTGGTCCTCGCGCTGCCGGTTCGGGTGGTGGTCCAGCTGCTGGTGCGGGCGCAGGTCCGGGCGGGCGGCCTGCAGGCGCTCCGCGGGGTGGCGGGTTGTTGAATATGGCTGCCGGCGGCGGCGCTTACGGCAAGCTGATGATCAACGACCTGATTCCTTGGGTGGACAGCAACTACCGCACGCTTTCAGACAAGGACCATCGCGCGATGGCAGGCCTTTCGATGGGCGGCTTTATGACTGCGTCGGTTACGATGCCGAATCTGGATAAGTTCTCGTATATCGGCCTGCTCAGCGGAGGCACCGCGGCAGGGTTCGGAGCGGGCGGCCCGGGAAGTCCGATCCCGATGAACGCTCCGACTCCGCAGCCGGCAAAGCTCGATCTGAAGACGATCTACAGCGGCGCCATGGCGGACCCGGCGAAGTTCAACAAAGAGGTGAAGGTGTTCTTCTTCAGCTGCGGCACCGAGCCGCCGCTGGAGAACCCGGCAGCTCTGAAGCGGCACCAGGAACAACTGAAGGATGCCGGCATCACGAACAGCTATGTGTACATCTCTCCCGGGACGTCGCACGAATGGCAGACGTGGCGGAGGAGCCTGTACGTCTTTGCTCCGATGCTGTTCCGGTAGAGCATTCTTTCCTTTCAACAGCGCCGCTGCCTTCTGGGACGGCGCGGTTTTTTGGCGCGATGAAAAAGGTACGCACTCTCACCACATCATTTAGAAAAGCGAACCTCGCGCTTAAGGCTTGATTAACTTTCGGCGAATACTGTCGTAATATGTGTATTAAACCCATGAGATTCAGAGCATTACTCACTTTCGAGTTCATTTATACAGACCATCTGCCCAAATCAAGGATGCAATTCGGGGTTCTAGCTGGGGCGATTCTTCTGGGCCTCTCGCTCTGTCCGGTTTCACTTCCTGGCCAAAGC
>DATCBR010000069.1:0-8882 GCA_036511765.1 Acidobacteriaceae bacterium
AGAATCTCACCGTCGAGGACGACGGTTGTATCTGCACCGAGGACGACGAGAGGTTCTTTCCCACTCATCTCGCTCCGCTCGATGAATGGGCCACCCGAAATATGTTTCTCGAAAACCGCCTGCGCCTTCTCTTCCGCAAGCCGCACCACGTAGGCCGCGGGGGACTCACCGGCACGCGGTGATTCGTCCACATCCGCTGCCTCCACCGTAAACACACAGCCGGCCTGCGTCAGCAGTTCGCGGCGGCGCGGCGAGGCCGACGCGAGAACCAGCCGAAACGGTTGCGCCGCGCTGCTCACTGCGCTGTCACCGAAAGAGTCAGGCGCATCAGGTGGCCCTCGCCGGGCTGGAGGGTAAGGGCGTTGTCCGCGACATTCGCCGTCTCGACACAGGTCATCCGGATCCAGTCGTCCGGCAGCATGTCGGCCATTGTGGCCGTCAGCTCCTGCCACGGGTTCCACACGACTGTGGAGAGTGAGCCGTGCTTGGCGATGGTGATGGCGCGCTTGCCCGCGGGATCGTGCAGCACACAGGTAGATTCGGTGTTCAGATAGAGGCGGTCGGTGCGGCCCGTGAAATGGACGGGACCGGGAGGCTGCGTTCGCCGCGCCCCGCCGTCCACCTTGTCAATGTATGCCGCGCCGCCCAGGCCATCGATTGCAACCCTGCGCACATCACCCACTGCGAAGTAAGTACGCAGTGCCTGTTCGAAGGTCAGCGGCCCATGACTGAGCGTGCTGTTGACGACGGAAAAGTCGATGCGCAGCTGGCGGCCAATGGTGAATCGGCAACCGGCGCGGAAATGGTTGAAGCCGGTAGATCGGCTCAGTTCACTGGGTGCGAGGGTGAAGTCGAGATGCAACTCCGCATCTTCGCCTGCTCCGGTGAGTGCAACGAAGGCGAGGTCCCACTCCGACGTCCGAGCGAAGCCATGTGCGGGGCCCGAGCGGCCGTCGTGGCGATCGCCAAACCACGGAAAGATCACCGGGATGCCGCCGCGGATGGCGTTGCCAGGGGCATAGTGTGCGCGCTCGCTGAGGTAAAGCACCGGATCGTGGCCCGCAGGCTGCCACTGCATCAGGTGCGCGCCCTGCGTGCAGAGCGTGGCCTTCGCGCCGGGCAACGAGACATGCAGAAACGTCAGCCCGCTGGGCGACGGTTCAAACCGGAGCACACCGGGGAGATCGAATTTTTCCTGAAGCTGCGTTGCGTCCGCCATCATCTCCAGTCTAAAAGAGATGCCTGAAGCGCTGGCCGATCCGCTGATGAAACGTGGGCCTGAGCGCATCGTCTAAGATGGTTCGGGATTCGCAGCCCGCAGCCGCCGAGCGGAGAGCAGATGGCAGTCAGACTCAACGACGAGCACCTCCACCGCATCGCGCGCGCGCTGGCCGATCCGCGGCGGTATGAGCTTCTGCGGCAGATTGGCAAAGCAGGCGACACGCTGGCCTGCGAAGACCTGCGCGGCTGTACCGAGGTGAGCGCAGCCACGGTCTCACACCACATGAAGGAGCTGGAAACCGCCGGCCTGGTGGAGTCCCACCGCGAAGGAAAGTTCGTCAACTACAAGCTGCGGCGGGACGTGCTGGAGGCCTACTTGGCGAAGATGGCGAAGATTTAACGAAGTTCGCAATCTCTATTCACAGAAAAGCTGTCAACCTCCGAATCCTTCCCAAAGCCTGCCTCATCAATTAGACGGTTGTAAAAGTATCGAACTGACCGGTGAGGAGACCCGGCAACGGTTCTGGAGGGCAGTACGATGGGCAAGCTGAATGGCAAAGTGGCAGTGGTGACGGGCGCTTCCAAAGGCATTGGCGCGGAGATTGCAAAGGCGCTGGCCAGCGAAGGCGCTTCCGTGGTGGTGAACTACGCATCCAGCAAGGACGGCGCGGACAAGGTTGTTGCGGTGATTGCGGCCGAGGGCGGCAAGGCGGTCGCGGTGCAGGGCGACGTGTCCAAGCAGGCCGACATTACTCGCCTCTTTGCGGAGACGAAGAAGGCCTACGGCAAGCTGGACATCCTGGTGAACAACGCCGGAGTGTACGCGTTCGCGCCGCTTGAAGAGATCACGGAGGAGCTGTTCCATAAGCAGTACGACCTAAACGTGCTTGGCCTGCTGCTGACCACGAAAGAAGCGGCCAAGCATTTCAACGGCGACGGCGGCAGCGTCATCAACATCAGCTCCGCAGTGACGACAGTCTACCCTCCGGGCAGCGCCGCCTATACGGGCACCAAGGCCGCGGTCGATGCGATCACCGTGATCCTGTCGAAGGAGCTGGGGCCGAAGGGCATTCGCGTGAACGCCATCAACCCAGGTCTTATTGAGACCGAAGGTGTGCATTCCGCCGGTTTCATGGGCAGCGACTTCCAGAAGGGCATCGAGGCCACGGCGCCGCTCGGTCGCATTGGCCAGCCGGATGACATTGCGCCCGCTGTAGTGTTCCTGGCTTCGTCGGACGCGAAGTTCGTCACTGGAGAGACACTGAACATCTCCGGCGGCGTTCGTTGAGAGATTTAGCGGAACAGTGATAGGCCGCGGAGAGATCTGCGGCCGTTTCATTTCTGCTGCGTCAGCGCGTACTGGCGGCGATGTTGACCGTATCGAGCTTGCGCCGTTCGGTCTCGAGGTAGGTGTAGCGGATGCGGTGTATGACCGTTACGGTCGAGAAGTAGGCGAGCACCCACAGTGCCGGCGCCATCACGCCCCAGCGATTGCATAATGCGCCGAGGATGACGCATACGATGCGCTCGGGCCGCTCCATGAAGCCCACCTTGCAGGTGCCGATCAGCGCTTCGGCGCGCGCGCGTGTGTAGCTGACCATCACGCATGCCGTCATCACAAATGCGACCAGGCCGACATAGAAGAGGCGGTTGCCGCGCGCATAGTAGACCAGCAGACCGAAGAAGATGGCTACATCCGAGTAGCGGTCCATCACCGAGTCGAAGAAAGCGCCGAAGACGGAGACCTGGTTGGTCTGGCGGGCGACACGGCCATCGACCATGTCAAAGATGCCGGCGCCGATGATGATGAGCCCGGCGATGACGAACATCCTGTTCGCGTTGTCGACGCGCGCGAAGCCGAAGAAACATGCGGCGACCACGTTGATGATGAGGCCGATGAAGGTGAGTGCGTTGGGCGAGATCTTCGTCAGCGCGAGGCCGTTGACGATCTTCTGCAGCAGCCAGCCGCTGCCTCTACCGAATGCGCTTGTCCAGGTCATTGTGTTTACTTCGTCGTTGCGGTGCTTCTCGTATAGTGAAATGCCGCGGATTGGTGTGGCCCGCGGCTATTTCGCGGAGATGTCTTCCTCCACCTCATCGTGGATGGTGGTGAGTTTCAGGATTTCCAGTTCGCGCTTGCCGTTGGGCGTCACTACGGTGGCCGTATCGCCAACCTTCTTGCCCAGCAGTGCATGGCCGATGGGCGAGGTGGTGGAGATGAATCCTTTGCTCACATCCGACTCCTCACTAGTGACGAGCTTGTAGGTGATCTCCTCGTCCTTGCTGGTGTCGAAGACGACGATGGTGGCGCCAAAGCCTACCTTGTCGTGCGGGATGTTGGCGAGGTTGACCATGGCGAGCTCGCCCATGCGCTTCTTCAACTGGCCGAGGCGCGCGTTGACGAAGACCTGGCGCTGCTTGGCCATGTGGTACTCGGCGTTCTCACTCAGGTCGCCCAGCGCGACGGCCTTCTTGATCTCGGCCGGCAGCTCGGTGGTGAGCTCGCGCTCGAGCACCTTGATCTCTTCTTCCAGCCGCTTCTTGATGTGGTCAGGCATGGGCTTTCTTTTAGGGAACCTCTCCCGCGGCGCTTGGGCGTAAGTTGCTGTGACGCAAACAGACAGGCCAGCGTGGTCTGCCGGCCTTCCGGCCCGGTTCTTGCACCGGATCCAGGAAACTCGACGCGCACCGTAGCCAGTGACCCTCTTCAAGCAGAGCCCGCCGGACGCGGTGCGCCAAAATCTCATTATACGGTCTGGTAACCCGTTCTAAGCTTCGCGTTGGCCCCAGTGTTCAGAGCGCAGCGGCGTGGCCGACCAGAGAGTGGGAGTGACCTCGCTGGGCAACTCTGCCCGCAATTGTCTTCTTAGGGCGGATATCCAGCCAAGGGGGACGATGATAAAAATCGCAGTTATTTCGTTGGGATGCGGGTGGATGTTGCGCGCGACCGATGCTGCGCAATATACGATCCAGCCAATAAAGAGAGGCCACATCGCGCTGGTACACCACCGCTCAACCCGTTTTACTGTGGGAGATTCCAGCCAATCACAGGCCAACTGGATCTCCTCCATCGGCCACCTCTTTGCCCTCAATCCAACTTTGATTCTGTGAGGAGCAATCAACGCAAGCACGGTTCCTGGTAGCCAGGGCACAATAGTCAGGCTGGCGACGAAGAGTCGATGCGAGATGGAACCAGTCGGGCGTCCGCGCAGGACGATGTCGAACAGCATGCACAGGACTCCGCCTGCAGCCGCGAGTACGGACCCCAAAGCGATAGTCTTCACGAGCTTGATAAGGGGCCATTTGCCTCGCATCATTTCGTCCTCGGGGATGCAGCGCAGATCCAACGTAGCACCGCTCTAGAGCAAGATCAATGATTACTTCGCCGCACCTGCAGACCGCGCGGCGAGGAAGGATTCGAGGATCAGGACGGCGGCGAGCTGGTCGATGATCTTCTTGCGGGCGATTCGGTCGTGTATGCCGCGGGCGGTTGCTGTCTGCGATCCGCGTGTGTGGCTGGCCTCGTCGAGGATCTCGTGGGCGGCGTGTGTGGTGAGGCGCTCGTCCCAGAGGTGGACGGGGAGGTTGAACTCGGCATGCAGTTCTGCCGCGAACTTCTGGGCGCGTTCAGCCTGAGGGCTGGCGTCGCCTGAGGCGTGCAGCGGGTGGCCGACGACGATCTCGGCGACGGCGTGCTTGCGCAGGATACGGCCGATGGACTTGAGGTCGGCATGCGGCGTCTTACGGTAGATGGTCAGCAGCGGCTGGGCGGTGAGGCCGAGGCCGTCCGAGATGGCGACGCCGATGCGCGCGCGGCCAAGGTCGAGAGCGAGGATGCGGGGACTAGGAGGAGTATCCATAATCGCTCAGGTCACCGACACACTAAGGCCTCGTCGGTTCAATTGCCGGTTCACTCAAGAGTATCCCGCATCTGCGGGCTGCGTTAACATTGTTTGCCATGGAGCCAGCGCTGTCGCCAGCAGGGTTGAACCGCCGCTATTTGTGGCTGCTGTTTGTCATCAATTTGTCGATTCCCTTCTTTATCGTCATTGATGGCCGCTCAAATGGTTTGAGCAGGGCCGTGACGATTTTGTGTGGGTGGGTTTCGGCTGCGTTTATAAATCTTGTTTTTGCTCTCAGCTTTCGAAGCCGTCTTCGCCGGATGGGAGCCACGCTGTCGCGTACCTCGGTGGTGGCGTCGATCGCACTTGCCGCAATATCAGGGCTGCTTTCAACTGTCTCAGTAGCCGTCTTCGGTCAAACCACCGATTACCTGAAGCTTGCACGCTCGGACACTCCACTCAGCGCGATTCAGCCCGAGCGGACAAGAATACTCGTGGAACTGGTGCGGCGCAGAGCGGCCGGCAGCGCGGAGTATGCCAGGGAAGCGGCGGCGATGAAGCCTATTTCTCCAGACCTTTACTCCGTCCAGTCCTTTTCAAGCAAAGAAACGATGCTTTCCATTGCCGACCAACTGCAGCGGGCATATCAAATGGACGTCGCCTACTCTGATTCGCTGAATCAATCAGCAAGGGACTTTCACGACAGGATGCAAAAGGTCGACCCGACGTATCTTCAGAGCTTCGAAGCAAACATGCGTGACAGCGACTCAGTAAATGAGGCGACCCTTTCGACCGAAGATCAATGGGTCAAGTGCACTTCCGACCTCTACACCTACGCAGCTGCACATGCAGACAAAATATCGGTCGCCAAAGACAACAAGCAAGTCATCCCCGATCCGAGCATTAATAACAATCTCAACCAGCAGATCGATTCGTGCAAGGCGTTGCAGCAGAAGATGTCAGACGAGCGAGCGAAAGCCGTCCAGCTCCAACAAGACGCCGGCAACCGCCCACACTGACGCGCCCGCGCTCGCTACGCTTGCGCGGATTCGATGGCGTGGGCGACGCGGAGCATGGTCTCTTCGCCGAAGTGCGGGCCGAGGACCTGGATGCCGATGGGGAGGTTCGCTGACGTCACGCCGCCGGGTACGCTGACGCCGCAGATACCGGCCAGCGACGCGGCGACGGAGTAGATGTCCTCGAGGTACATCTGCATGGGGTCGGAGGTCTTCTCGCCGAGCTTGAATGCGGGCGTGGGCGTGACCGGACAGACGATGGCGTCCACCGAATTCTCACCAGACGGTGCGAAGGCGGAGAGGAAGTCGCGGGTGAGCAGCGCGCGCACCTGCTGCGCCTTGCGGTAGTAGGCGTCATAGTATCCGGCGCTGAGGACGTAGGTGCCGAGCAGGATGCGGCGCTTGACCTCGGGGCCGAAGCCCTGGTCGCGCGTCTCGCGGTACATGGCGGAGAGGGTCTTGGCGTCCGCACTTCCTGCGCCAGCGCGGAGGCCGTAGCGCACGCCGTCGAAGCGCGAGAGGTTGGCGGAGGCCTCGGCGGTGGCGATGACGTAGTAGGTGGGCACGGCGTAGTGCGTGTGCGGCAGCGAGATGGGTTTGATCTCGCAGCCCTGGGCGCGGAGCTGGTCGAGGGCGCGCTCGATGGCGGCGCGAATCTCGGGGTCAAGGCCTTCGCCGAAGTACTCGGCGGGGACGCCGATGCGAAGACCCTTCACAGGTTTCGCGAGAGCGGCGGCGTAGTCGGCGACGGGGCGGTCGGAGCTGGTGGCGTCCATGGAGTCTTTGCCGCTAAGGACGGAGAGCATCGTCGCCGTATCACGGACTGTATTTGCCAATGGCCCGACGCGGTCGAGCGAGCTGGCGAAGGCGATGAGGCCATAGCGCGAGACGCGGCCATAGGTGGGCAGCAGGCCGACGACTCCGCAAAAGGCGGCGGGCTGGCGGATGGAGCCGCCGGTGTCCGTACCGAGGGTGGCGACGGCGAAGTTGGCTGCGACGGCGGCGGCGCTTCCTCCACTGGAGCCGCCGGGGACGCGGTCGAGCGCGCGCGGGTTGCGGACAGGGCCGTAGGCGGAGTTTTCGTTGGAGGAGCCCATGGCGAACTCGTCGCAGTTGATCTTGCCGAGCAGGACTGCGCCGGCGGCTTCGAGCCTGGCGACGGAGGTTGCGTCGTAGGGCGGGTGGTAGCCCTCGAGGATTTTGGAGCCGGCGGTGGCGGGCGAGCCGGTCATGGTGAGGACATCTTTAATGCCGATGGGGACGCCGGCGAGGGCGGGGAGCGGGTCACCCTTGGCGGCGAGGGCGTCGATCCTCGCGGCCTGCGCGAGGGCCCGGTCGCGGGAGAGTGAGAGATAGCTGTTGATACCTTTACCCGACGGCCCATCTTCGGCGGCGATGCGGACGTAGTGGTCTTCAGCGAGCTGGGTCGCGCTGGCGGTGCGGGCGGCGATGGAGTCGCGGACTTGGTCGATGGTCGTCATGCTGGATGAGAGAGAACCTGGCGGTGCTCGATAGAACTGATTCTGAGAAAAAAATACCTAAAATATTGCAAGCGCGTGGAGCCGTTCGGCAGAATATTGAAAACAGGTTGAGCAGTTGCCAAAATACTGAAATAACGCCGGTTGTGCGAATGTCTTGAAATTGGTGGACGCGTTTGTTGCGTTCTCTATCGCGACTCTCTTCCAGTATAGAGGGTGGAGCAAAACTAAAATGCCAACTATTTTCCAGATAGAAGTGCATGCTGCGGCAGAGGTTAGCGCGTTTTAGCGAGTGCGGGGGGATTGACAGGAAGATATGGACGGCTGGTCGAGAGAGGGATAGTTTGGTACGCGATATGAATCGTCGATGGTTTTCGCAGAGTTTGGTCGGGGCTTTCGTGGCTGCGCTGACCGTGTGGCCAGCAATGGCCGATGCACAGAGCGCAGCTCAGGCAGCGGCGCACCCCGCGTTCGAGGTAGCGACGCTGAAGCCGAGTGCGGATCCAAGAATCATGTGTATCGTCCCTGAGCGCAACGGCGATCGGTTTACTTGCCATGGGGCGCCGCTAATCCTGTTGATCGCATATGCGTATAACATTCCAACGTCGCGCATTGAGGGGCAGCTGCACGGCGGCTATTCGGTCGATGCAAAGATCGATCCGTCGGCAACAGACGAACAGGCCAGGTTAATGTTGCAGTCGCTGCTTGAGGAGCGGCTGAAGTTGGTCGTGCATCGAGAGACGCGAGAGGTGCAGGGCTACACGCTGGTGATCGCAAAGAACGGGCCAAAGCTGAAGGACGCTAATCCATCCGCTGATTTGCCGCCGATGCCCAACTATATGGCGGTCCCGGTGACCGAGGGACAAGGGCAAACGATTAGAGTAAATGCCGACGGGCGGGGCGTGTCCGCGATCGTCGGGCGAGGGGGACCGATCTCACAACTGGCGGACCAGCTTTCCAACGTCCTCAAGACGCCGGTCGTCGATCGAACGGGGCTGACCGGCAAGTATTATTTTGAGCTGAAGTTTCAGAACCCGGCCTATCAGATATCGACGACGACGGAGGACTATACGCCGGCCGCCGACCTTTCCTCGGCGCTGCCGGACCAACTAGGGCTGAAGCTGGAGAAGGCGAAGGTGGCGGCGGAGTACCTGGTGGTGGACCACGCGGAGAAGCCGGCGGCGGAGTGAGGCGGGGCCAAGCGAGGTAGAGAGAGGGGTGGCGATGACTCTTGCGGAGCAGTTTGGGCAGATTGATGTCTACCTGTTCGACCAGATCTTGCGAGGGAATATCTCGCGCGGGATGCGAGTGCTGGACGCAGGGTG
>DATCBR010000070.1:0-3239 GCA_036511765.1 Acidobacteriaceae bacterium
GGAGTTTCCGGGACACAGGCGCTCCTGGAACGGACGAGCCACATTCTGGCGACGGTCTCCAGCGGAGTGGGTGTTGCGGTTTCCCTGGCGGCCGGCGGAGACGCGCTGGAGCATGTGCATTTTTCGCGGCTGGGAAAGGCCCAGGTGCTTGCCGTCGTGGTGACCACTTTTGGGCTGGTGCGCGACCGCATCCTGACGCTGGATGCGGACGTAACCGCCGGCGAGTTGGAGGCAGCGGCGAACTTTCTGAACGAGCGCTTCCGTGGATGGAGCATCGAGCGTGTGCGCGCGGAGATAGCCCGCATGGTGGAACGTGAGCGCAGCGAGTACCACCGTTTGCTGACCTCGGCAGAGAGGTTGTGGGCGGCGACTGTGCCGGAAGGCACACAGGGAACTCCGTCCGTGTATGTGGAAGGCGTCGCCAACCTGCTGAGCAGCGGAACGGTGAGCAGCGCGGAGGAGGTGGCGCGGCTGAGGGAGTTGCTGGCAGCGCTCGAAGAGAAGCAGCGGCTGGCGGCGTTGCTGGATGCATATATCGACGCGCGGCAGGAGAGCGTCCGTGTGATCTTTGACCTGGAGGAGCATGCGCCGGAGATGGCCGGTCTGGTCCTGATCGCCGCGCCGGCGCGCATGGCGGGCGAGGCGCGCGGGACAGTTGGGGTAATTGGGCCAAAGCGCATCGATTATGAGAACGCCATGGCTGCTGTCGGATGTGTTGCGCAGATCTTCGAACGGATGCTGCATCCAACCGCATGAGACGAGTCGTCGCAAAGCAGTAGCTGCGGACGATCGAAGACATGAGACTGTTTGAGGGAATGATGAGGAGCAAGCACAAGATGGCAACTGAAACACTGGCGGAAGACGCGCAGGAGCTTGGACCGGAAGACGCTGCCGCACCGCAGCCTGGCAGTGATCCGGCTTCGGTTGAGGAGAGTGCGGGGGCAGAATCCCTGCTGAAGACGGAGGTCGAGCAGTTGCGCAGCGAGCGCGACCAGCTTCTGGACCGATTGGCCCGACTGCAGGCCGAGTTTGAGAATGCGCGGCGGCGGGATGTCAAAGAGCGTGCGGACGTTCGCGACTATGCGGTGCAGAACGCGGTCGAGCCATTTCTCAGCGTGATGGACAACTTTCAGCTTGCCTTGAAGGCGCAAGGTTCCGCGGACCAACTGCGCTTGGGCGTTGAATTGATCCTGAAGCAGATGGAGGAGGCGCTACGCGGCCTGCAGGTGCAGGCGGTGGAGACTGTCGGTACACAGTTCGATCCCAGAATCCACGAGGCGCTGGGCAGCATCGAAACGGCTGAGTTCCCGGACCATCAGGTAGTGGAAGAAGTCCGGCGCGGTTACAAGATCCGGGAGAAGCTGCTGCGTCCGGCGCTGGTGAAGATTGCAGTGAACAAGGCGCAGGTGGACAACGCCAGTTGAGCAGCAGGCGACGCCGCAAGAGCGCGGGGTCGATGATGGAGATTCTGAAGAGATGAGTGCGACGGCAAACGTGACCAGGGAAGACTTTTACGAGGTGTTGGAGGTCTCGCGCGATGCGAGCGACCAGGAGCTGAAGGCGAGCTATCGCCGGCTTGCGATGCAGTACCATCCGGACCGCAACCCGAACAACCCGGAGGCGGAGGAGAAGTTCAAGGCGTGCAGCGAGGCCTACCAGGTACTGAGCGACGCGGAGAAGCGCGCCGCGTATGACCGCTACGGTCATGCGGCGTTCTCCGGCGGGGGCGCTGCGGGCAATCCATTCGCGGGCGGTGCGGGATTCCAGGGCGACCTGGGCGACATCTTCGGGGACATCTTTGGCGAGATGTTCAACATGGGCGGTGGTCGGCGCGCAGGCTCGCGCGTGCAGCGCGGGCGCGACATGCGGTACGACCTGACGCTTGAGTTCGAACAGGCGGTCTTCGGCGTCGAGAAGGAGATCAGCATCCGGCGGCTTGAGGTCTGCGAGGACTGCAAAGGCTCCGGCAGCGCAAACGGCAAGCCGCCCGCGACGTGTGACCAGTGCGGCGGGCGCGGGCAGATGCGCTTCCAGCAGGGCTTCTTCTCGGTAGCGAAGACGTGTTCAGCCTGCAACGGCACGGGCACGCGCATCACCGATCCGTGTCCTGGCTGCCGCGGCGAAGGCTTGCAGCCGAAGAAGCACAGCATCCTGGTAAAGGTCCCGGCCGGCGTCGAGCAGGACACGCGCATCCGTTATCAGGGCGAGGGCGAGGCCGGTCGCTTTGGCGGTCCGGCGGGCGACCTTTACGTGGTGTTAAGCGTGAAGGCGCACAAGTTCTTCGAGCGGGACGGCGACGACCTGCACTGCGTGATGCCGATCTCGTTCCCTCAGGCTGCGCTGGGCGCTGAGGTGCAGATTGAGACGCTGGAAGGTCCGACCGCACTGAAGGTGCCAGAGGGCACGCAGAGCGGCAAGACCTTCAGGCTGCGCGGCAAAGGTGTGCCGCACTTGAACGAGCGCGGCAAGGGCGACCTGGTGGTCGAGATCCGCGTGGCCACTCCACAGAAGCTGGACAAGGCCCAGAAGGAATTGCTGCGGCAGCTCGCGGAGACGATGCAGGTGGAGAACACGCCGCACAGCCGCGGGTTGTTTGAGAAGGTCAAGGACATCTTTTCTTAGGGAACAGGGATTAGGGAACAGGGAACAGATGTGCGCCGGCGATGGCCAGAGCGGCGATGGCGGCGGTTTCCGCGCGAAGGATGCGCGGGCCGAGGGTGACGTGCGTCCACCGGTGCTGCGTGAAGAGCGCCATCTCTTCCGGTGTCCAACCGCCCTCGGGGCCGATGGCGAGTGCGAGGTCGTTCGCTGGCGAGCTGCCTTCATCCCACTCATCGCTGCGCGATGAATGGGGCACCCGGGCATTCTGGGCCGCATTCGACAAGACGGACATCAACGAGACAGACTGTTCGACCTCGCTCAGGAGGATACGGAGCGGGGCGGTCTCGGCTTTCAGAGCAACTTCAAGCCTGGCCGGTTCGGCAATCTCGGGCACATCGGTGCGGCGGGACTGCTGGGCGGATTCGAGAGCGATACGGCGCCAGCGGGCTACTCTCTGGGCGGCGGTGTGGGCCAGGTGCTTCTCCGTGCGGCGGGCGAGGATGGGCGTGATGCGGGCGGCGCCGAGTTCGGTCGCTTTCTCGACCGTCCACTCGAAGTGGTCGAACTTGAAGACGGCGAGCAGCAGGTGGATGGGCAGCGCGATGTCGGATTCGAGTTCTTCGTGCAGCGTGAAGCTG
>DATCBR010000071.1:0-12041 GCA_036511765.1 Acidobacteriaceae bacterium
ACGCTTGCAGCGTGGCGAAGCTGGGGTTGCGCATGTGTACGCGGTAGGGTTTGGCTGTGCCGTCGGAGACGACGTAGTAGCCCATCTCGCCGCGCGGCGACTCGACTGCCTGGTAGACCTCTCCGGCTGGTACGGCAAAGCCTTCGGTGACGATCTTGAAGTGATGGATCAGCGACTCCATCTGCGTCTTCATCTGTTCGCGATTGGGCAGCACAATCTTGGGCGCATCGGCGACGAGGCGCGCGGAGGTGGGGAAGGAGAGATAGCGGTCCAGCGCCTGGCGGCAGATCTTGACCGACTCGCGCATCTCCTGCACGCGGACGACGTACCGCGCCCACACGTCGCCATCGGTGGAGACGGGCACGTTGAACTCGTAGTTCTCATAACCGGAGTAGGGCATATCGCGGCGCAGGTCCCAGTCGATGCCTGAGGCGCGCGCGGGCGGTCCGGTGACGCCGAGGGCGATTGCATCTTCCGGCGACAAGATCCCAACATTCTTAATGCGCCCCATCCAGATGGGATTGCCGGTCAGCAGGTCCTCGTACTCGTCGATCTTTGAAGGGAAGCTGTTCAGGAACTTGTCGATTGCGTCGGTGAAGCCGAGCGGCGGTTCGAGCGCGACGCCGCCGATGCGGAAGTAGCTGGTCATCATGCGCTGGCCGCTGATGGCCTCAAAGATGCGCAGCAGCTCTTCGCGCTCGCGGAAGCAGTAGAGGAAGACGGTGAGCGCGCCGATGTCCATGGCGTGCGTGCCCAGCCAGACGAGGTGCGACTGGATGCGCGTCAGCTCATTGAGCAGGACGCGCAGGACCTGGGCGCGCTCGGGAATTTCGAGGGCGAGAAGCTTTTCGACCGCCAGGCAGTAGGCCAGGTTGTTGGTCATGGGGCAGAGGTAGTCGATGCGGTCGGTGAGGGGAATGACCTGCTGATAAAACTTTGCCTCGCAGGTCTTCTCAATGCCGGTGTGCAGGTAGCCGATGTCCGGCGCGAGCGAGATGACCGCCTCGCCGTCGATCTCCAGCACCAGCCGCAGGACGCCGTGCGTGGAAGGATGCTGCGGCCCCATGTTCAGCACCATGGGGTGCTGGCCGGTGGGCGAAGTGTCACGCTGCGCGGAGTCGGCGACGACGTCTTCAATGCCGGGAATAATCATGTCTGGTGCGGCGACGGGTGCCATGCTCTACCTATATCCCTCGACCGGATAGTCCTTGCGCAGCGGATGACCCTCCCAGTTGTCGGGCATCATGATGCGTGTAAGGCGCGGGTGGCCTGCGAAGTTGACGCCGAAGAGATCGAAGACTTCGCGCTCGTAGAAGTTGGCCGCGGGCCAGACGGAGGTGATGGTAGAGATGTTGAGATCGGCCGAGTCGAGACGGACGGCGATGCGCAGGCGTGCCTTGAGCGCGTGCGAGAGGATGGCGTAGGAGAGCTGGATGCGCGGCTCCTGCGGATACCAGTCGACAGCGGTCAGGTCCTCAAAGAAGTTGTAGCCGTCTTCTTTCACGGCCTCGCACATTGCGACAATCGCGTCCGGCGCAACTTCGATCGTCAATTCGCCGCGATCCCACTTTGCATTGACGAACGTTTCAGTTGCGAGAATAGCCACGCCGGCGTTTCCCGAGTAGTGGTCCAGAACGGCATCTTTTCCAAACTGCGGGATTTTCGGATCCTGCGGCTTGCCGGTGGCGTCCGGACCGGGCGTGGGACCTTCGTGCGGGCCGGGAGTGTTGGCCGTCGGCGTTGGAGTTGGCGCGGTGCCCACTAGAGGTCTCCCTTGTCTTCGGCCCAGTTCAAAATGCCCTTCTTCCAAACATAGAAGAGGCCGACGGCAACGAAGCCGAGGTAGACCAGCATCTCCCAGAAGCCGAAGAAGCGCGAGCCGGTGATGGCGGGCAGGCGACGGAAGATGACCGCCCAGGGCAGCATGAAGACGGCTTCGACATCGAAGAGGATGAAGAGCATCGCCACCATATAGAAGCGGACGGAGAAGCGGCCGCGCGCGTCGCCGATGGGGTCCATGCCGCACTCGTACGCGCCCAGCTTGGTGCGGGAGTTCTTATGTTTGCCGATGAGGAACGATGCGCCCACCATGCCGACGGCGAGGCCAAGGGCGGCAATAATCTGCAGCGCCAGCGGCAGGTAATTCCAGATGTAGGGATAGGTTGTCATGCTCGCGACCGCGCATCTTTGAGACTAGAAGTGGGATGGTCAAGTGTCAAGCAAACGGGTGAGAGCGAGACTCCTGGCCCGCAAGGGCTGCTCTGGTGGGTCAGCGGAGCAGATTTGTGTACCAGTCCACGATGCGCGGACCGAAGAGCGCGGCGAAGAGGCCGCCGGCGCAGAGGAAGCTGCCGAAGGCAAGGCGCGTATGCCCGCCCGCCCGCCTCCGCGCGAGCAACGCGATTCCGTAAATCGCCGCCGCAATGACGCCCGCAAACAGCGCCAGCATTGCTTCGCTAAATCCCAAAAACGCCGCGATCATCGCCAGCAGCTTCACGTCGCCCATGCCCATGCCGTCGCGCTTGCGCAGTGCTTTATAGATTGCGCGGATGGTGAGCAGCAGCAGGGCCGCGCCGCAGATGGCCAGGATGCGACCCCAGATCAGCGCCTCGCTGCCGGTCATGAATACATCGCCCTGCGCGGCGAAGCTGCCGGGGCTGGACATGCGCAACTGATGTGTGGTGTCCAGCGCGATGTCGCCTTGGCCCGGCGCGAGAAAGTACGCCTGTGCGCAGGTGAGGAGGAAACCGATGCCGATTCCGGTCAACGTGAAGGCATCCGGCAGGCGCTGCGTCTGCCAGTCCATCACCATCAGTCCGATGAGGAGGAAACCGAGGATGGCGAAGGCGAAGGTCTTTACTGTCTCTTCGGGGACAAGTATCCAACCGTCGATTGCGAGAGCGTAGCGAACTTCATAGAGGCGCCGCGCGGCACTCATCATCCAAAGGCTCGTAAAGAGCTCCACTGCCGGATAGCGCCATGAGATGCGCGCCTTGCAATCCCGGCACCGCGCCCGCAGCAGAATCCAGCTCAGAATCGGGATGTTGTCGTACCAGCGGATAGTGTGGCCGCAGTGCGGACAGCGCGACCGCGGCGAGACGATCGACTCATGCACAGGCAGCCGCGAGATGCAGACGTTCAGAAAGCTGCCGCCGAGCAGGCCGAGCAGGAATCCAAACAGCTCGAAGAGATGATACGGGGCCACGCGAGAAGTATACGATTCGCGTCAGATCTCAAAAGCGAGAAGCAAATGCGGGGATTCTTCGCTTCGCTCAGAATGACAGGAGTTAGCTTTGTGATCGCTCCTTAGGCGCACGTGTCGAACCTAGAAATCGATATGCATGCGAACGGACTCCACAAGTACTGGGCCGCGGTCCTGGTTGTAGCCCGGGTGGTCAATGAACTGGCCGTCGAGCGCGTAATACAGCCCACGCCACGCATGAACGGTGTAGTAGCTCTCGAGGATGTCCTCGCGCGCGTAGTTCAGCTTGCCGTCTCCCAGCAGAAAGCCCAGGCCGCCCAGCTTCAGATACTCCTGATGATCGCGCTTAATGGCGTTGGTGACGAAGGCGAGGCCGAGTTTGTCGTTCGGACGGTGTGGCAGGCCGAAGAGGCCATTCGCAAGCGAATAGTCGCCGCCGAACTCGACGGTCTGATCGACCTCGGTGTATGCGAAGCTTTCATGCTGGCCTTCATTCCAGCCGAAGCGTCCAAAGGCGCGCAGGTTGCTCGTCAGCTCCTGATCGAAGTTCAATCCGAAGCCGTACTTCACTGCGCCGAAGGTCTCATGCTTGGTGATGTCGGGCGCTGCATCTGCGCCGGCGAGGTATGCCTTTACGGCGTCGCGATAGAGGCCCATGTGGGCATGGTTCACATAGCTCAACACACGCGTGGTTCCTTTGCGCTCGGGCGTTCCAAATGAATTGCCCAGCCCACTGAGCAGGTTATGCCGCCATTCGAACTCAATGTTCTGGCCGCTGGCGCGTCGGAGGTCCCAGTCCATGTCGACGCCATTCGCGACCGTCGGCATCAGCCCCAGGCCGTAACGTGCGGACCAGCTCTTGTCGTCGTACTCCGCGATAGCGCCCCATGTGTAACCGCGGGTGTCGGCGGCGTAGTCCCATGCGCCGTTGTTGTCGGCGGTCCAGTTCAGGAACTGTAGATGGCTGTCAGTGCCTACTGCGTTGAGGTCAAAGGTGTCCGGCAGACCCATCTTGCCGATGCGGAACTCCAGCCTGCGCTCCGGAACTACGGTCGCCAGCGAGAACGGACTGCGGTCTGCCTCGTTCATCTTGTTTGAGAGACCCAGAGTCCCATGCATCTGCACTCGCGCCATGTACGGCACTGGGCCGAGCGTCGGGTTGCGCACCACATCGAGATTCGTGAAGCCTGCCAGGCCCAGCGCCTCGCTGATCCCGCGTCCACCGGCTGACTCCTCGTCGTAGATCACATCGAGATGCCGCGACGGATTCTTCAGCAATTCATAGCCAAGGTAGAGCGTGCCCACCAGCGAGGTCTTGTACTCGCCGCGTGAGAGCAGGCTGTTGGGGCCGTCATACGGCGAATGGAATGGCCCATGCGCCTGAAAGATGATGTTGCCTTGCCCAGCGATGAGATAGCGGAGGCGATCCGAGTGGGGGAACATCGCCGGTGCAGGCGGTGGCAATGTTTGACTGGCGGAGTTGTCGGACGCCTGCGATGCTACCGCAGTCTGCGCCGACACCGATGTGAACCGCGGAACCAGGGACAGTAGAGCCAGCAGGAAAAGAGGCAGCTTCTTGAGCGCGGCGGGGAGAGACATTCCTTGGGCATTGTCGCTCTGCCACATGAACTTTGTGCGAATGGTCACGTCTTATGATATACCGGGGTAGGGTATAACACCCCTGCGAAGATCAGAGGCAACTGGAGGAGTTTGGATGCCCCAAACGGAACGCGATCGAGCCAAGCTACGCAATCGCATTAGACGCATCCACGGACAGATTGAATCTGTCGAGCGTACTCTCTCCGGCGAGGAGCATGACTGCCCTCAGGTGTTGATGCTGCTGGCAGCGGTGCGCGGAGGCATCAATGGCCTGATGGCCGAGGTGCTGGAAGACCACATTCGACTTCACCTTCCGTCACCGGAGAAGACGGTGGGTCACCCGCATGAGCTTGCGGAGGATCTGATCGATCTCGTGCGCGCATATCTGAAGTAAAGAACCGCGATCCTCGGCTATTTCTTCACGCCCACTACCACCAGGCCGATCCCGCCTACCAACGCGATCCCGCTCAGCAGAGGCGGTATGAATACAGTATGGGTCGAGTTGTGGCCGATCTCCACAGGCCCCACTTTGGCATCCTGTTTGTGCTGCGTGTAGCTGAAACCGCCCATGGCAAACCCCACGATTCCGATCACAATCAGCACCAGGCCGATCACCGTTGCAGGCTTCATGTCGTTCTTCCTCCGTAGTTCCAGGCTCATAGGATGCGTGCAGCGGCGGTGCAGCGCGGTCCACTTGATTTCTTTTCAGGTGCGGAATAAAGTGAAGCCACACGGGAAAGGAGGATGGTCCAGCCTATGAAAATTGACAGTAATAGTTGCAGTACACAACGTGAGGTGACTGAGGCTTAGAGCGCGTCCGCTCCAGGCTAGCTTCCAGTTCGGCGAAAGCAATCCACCGCCGGAGGTCTGTCCGAACGCCCCAGAGCGCGAAGCGCACTGGGGATCCCGGTAGAAGAACGCCTCAGGTCAAACCCCACAGATCACCGCCAGACGGCCCGCTGCTCATCGCTGAGTGCGGGCCGTTTGCTTTGGCGCGGCACGGTTCGGCCCAAGAGTCGTTGCATCCCCTCGAACCTTACACCGTGCACCTTGTAAACTTCAGTCATGGAACCTCTCGTCATCGCCGGCCGCGCGTTTCAGTCGCGGCTCATCGTCGGCACCGGCAAGTACAAGGACGGCCCGCAGACGCAGGCTGCTATCGAGGCGTCGGGAGCTGAGATGGTCACCGTCGCCGTAAGGCGCGTGAACCTGGACCGTGCTGGATCAGGTAAGACCGAATCGCTGCTCAATTACATCGACCCGCAGCGCTACTTCCTGCTGCCCAACACCGCCGGCTGCTACACCGCCGACGAGGCCATCCGGGCGGCTCGGCTGGGACGGGAGGTGGGGCTTTCCGACTGGGTGAAGATCGAAGTGATCGGCGACAAGGCCACGCTCTACCCGGACATCCAGGCGACGCTTGAGGCGACACAGGTTTTGGTGAAGGAAGGATTTAAGGTACTTCCGTATACATCTGATGACATTGTGTATGCGCGCCGTCTGATCGATGCAGGGGCCTCGGCCGTGATGCCACTGGGAGCGCCGATCGGCAGCGGTTTGGGCCTACGAAATATCGCGAACCTGCGGATCCTGCGCGAGATGATTACCGAGGTGCCGCTGATCGTGGATGCGGGCGTGGGCACGGCGTCGGATGCAACGCTCGCGATGGAGCTTGGGTTCGACGGCGTGCTGATGAACACGGCGATCGCAGAAGCAGGTGATCCGGTCCTGATGGCCGAGGCGATGATGCACGGTGTGCTTGCCGGGCGGCAGGCCTATCTTGCCGGCCGTATGACGCGACGACTATACGCGACGGCGAGTTCTCCGCTGGAAGGCATCTCGCTCTAATACTGTTCACTCGCAAGCGGCCCGGGTAAAGAGCGCAGGGATGCAGCGCTCACGCTCAGGTGCGTTTGTGGATGGCGTAGTAGGGCTGATTGCTCCAGGTGGAGTTGAAGGGTGGGTGGAGGGTGGCGGCGTTGGCGGTGCGCAGCTCGAAGTAGTACTGCAGCGGGTAGGGCGAGTCGGTGTAATCGGCGGGGATGGCGGCGGAGTGCGCTGCCCCCGCGTCATTCATGGTTTTCGATTCTGCGCCCTGCATGGGCATCGAGCGCCAGCGCTCGCCCTGGTTGACGTGGCGATACCAGAGGATGGCTTCCGTGACTGTGGGCGGAGTGGAGATCGAGACCGCGAGATTGCTGCCGGGATGGAAGGAGTCGGCGGGCGCGTGGTGAGCGGCGATGGTGGGGCGGGTAGGAGGATGAAGAACACGTTCTGTGATCTGCTCAGGATGTGCGGGGACGATCATCTCTATACTTTTGGGCTCTTTGAAATACGCATCGAAAGCGGCGAGATCGGCGTCGATGGCGGCGAGGCGGTCGGCCCAGTTGCCACGGCGGAATTCCGGTCTGCCGTAACTGACATCTGCTGCATAGACGGACTTGGCGCGGGAGGAGAAGTCGGCCCAGGACTGGCGGGCCTTGCGATAGGCCGCGAGAGATTGCTGTGCAGCTGCCGGGTCGCCGGTCTTCTCGTGGAGGGAATAGAAGAGTCCGGTGCGGAAGAGGTTGGCGTAGAAGCTGCCCAAGCCGTTGAGGATGAGGATGTCTTCTTCGGCGCGGCGAAACTCCGGCGTGCGGGCTTTTGTGCCAGCGGAGACGCGGGCCTTGGCGAGGGCGTTGTTGGAAGTGGCTACGAGCGACTCGAGTGATGCGATGACCTCGCCGGAGTTGTAGCGTGCGTCGGGCTTGCCGGAGATAAGGTTCTGTGCGTGCTCGGCGATGGTTGTGAACATCTGTGGGTCGAGCGGCGAGATGGCGGAGACGTTGTGCGGCGCCGGTGAGTCGCCGTAGAGCGGGCGCTTGTTGGTGTAGGGAAGGATCTGCACCGAGGTCGGCATCTCTACCCAAAGCTCGTGGTTGGAGGCCGAAGGCAACCATGCGGTGGTGACCAGCGGCAGAATGCGGCTGGAGGCGGCGAGCGCGGTCTCGAGCGCAGGGCCAGCGGGGCCGAAGGATTGTTGCAGCGTGCGGTGGTAGAACGACGGGTCGGTGTCCGGGTTGTAGAGGTAGCGGCCCCAGGTCATGTAGGTGAGGGTGAACTTGGCGGTGTCGAGGTCGGAAGGTTGAGAAGCAGATTCCTTCGCATTCGGCGCAAGCGCCGAACGCTGCGGAATGACAACTGCTTTGTGGCTGGCTGGGGAATTGGAGGTTGCTTTCTCCCACATCTCAGAATCGAGATGTGGGGCACCCAGAGACGTATCCGCATAAGCGTCGCGACCGCCGGGACGGCCGGAGCCTTCACGGCCCTTGAAGAAGAGCGGCTCCATGATCTCCATTCCGGCGGCGCCGCAGAAGTTGGCAGCGCGGCCGTAGCCCGAGGCGAGTGCGGGATCGGCCCAGAGGAGATGGCGCTGCGTGCCGGGCCAGACGCGATAGAGCAGGTCGAGGCCGTAGTCCTTCGAATAGAAGTCACCATAGCCGTAGCGGGTGAAGTTGCGCGCGCCGTTGGAGACAGCGAAGGTGCCGGTGACGTTTTGGCGCGGGTACTCATAGGCGCGGATGTCGGCCTGATGGTAGCCGACGCCCTGATGCTCGGCCCAGAACTTGGCGCCGGCCTTGACGGGCATGCCGGTGGCGCGTGCGATGGCGATGGTCTCAGGGTCGAGTCCCTTGGCGTGAAGGTCGAGCTCGATGATGCGCGGCTTGCCATCTGGAGTGCGCGCGGCCGGAACAGCCTCCCAGAGCGTGCGCCAGAAGGGATAGCTGCCCTCGGGGATGCCGGACTCGCCGTGGATGCGCATGGTGAGGCCGGTGATCTGCGGGCAGGCCTTGAGCAGCATGGCGAGCGCGTCGCGACAGTAGGCGGCGTGGGTCTCCGGCGTAAGGCCGACGATGTGGTGGTCGGAGTTGGGCGAGTCGGTCCACTGATAGGCGTGCGTCCAGATGCCGAGCTGGAACTCGAGGCCGCGACGCGCGGTCTCGGCGGCGATGAACTGGAGGGTCTCGAGGTTGCGCTGGCGCTCGCCGGGCTGGAGCGCGGGCTCGACGTGCACCTGCTCGTAGCTTGGAACCTCGACCAAGTACGGATAAGGGAAGTGGAAGTAATCGCCGGTGACGCCGCGGGGGAAGTCATAGCCGAGGCCGAAGGTGAGGGCGAATCGGTTGAAGCGCGCGGCGGCGAGGGTGTCGAGATAGCTGGTCCAGAAGGCGCGGTCGTAGTACCAGGGCTTGTCTTCTGGCTCCGAGCAGAAGCCGCGCGAGACGCTGCGGACTTTGTTGGGCGTGGTCTCGATGTAGGGCGCGGCGAGATGGAGCGCGGAGATGGGATCGCGCATCTCTGATGCTGCTGACCGGACGCGATCTGCGAGCTCGAGCAGGCCGTAGACAAGTCCGCGCGCATCGACGCCGGTGACAAGGACTGCCGGTGTGCTGTTGTGATGGCCGGGAAGAAGAGCGACGGTCTCCGGCGCCGAGATTGCGGCGCCGTGGTTGAAATCCTTTGCGTGAGTGCTGTCATATGGCGCGACGGCGATGACTTGGGCTGCGGCGGCAGGAGTGTCAGTCAGGTGCGCCTTCGTAATGGCCTCGCGAAGCCGGCCAAGCGCGTACTGGACCGGTTCGCTGCGGACCAGCGCCGAGTCATCGGCGACGATCGCGATGCGGCCGCCCGCAGGAGCGGCGTGGGCGAGCTTTGCCGCAGAGACGGAGGCTGCGGCGGCGGAGAGCTTCAGGAAAGAGCGGCGTGAGGATTTGCGAGACATAGCGAATCCACGGTAGAAGATCGCGCCGTGCTTGGCAAATGGCGCGGTTGCGTGTGCGCCATATGCAACGGGCTGTGGAAATGCGCGTCGCTAGGCGAAGCGGAGGCTGACGGAACCCGCGTGGCCGAAGCGTGCCTCCACGGCGGAGTGCGGCGGCGCGGGCGTGTTGCCGGTCCAGGAGCCAGTAGTGATCCACTGGCCGGCGCTCAGGCCGCCGGTGATCGCGGCGCCTTCATTGGCGAGATACGGCAATAGACGCAACAGGTCGCCGGAGGTGTTGGAACCGGTGCGCTCCACCTGGACGACGCCGTTGACGACGAGGCTGACGGTCTCCTTGGTGAAGTCGAGGGAACGCCAGTCCGTGTATGCGGGACCGTAGACAAAGGCCCCATGACTCTGTAGGTCGGCGAGCATGGTGAGGCGGTTGACTGCGCCGGGGTCGATAAGGCCGGACTCGAGCTCTTCAATGACGGGATGGCAACTGGCGACAGCGGCGAGGACTTCGTCGCGAGTGTAGGGCTGGGCGCGCGGCGGAAGGTCGTTGGCGAGCTGAAATGCGATCTCGGCTTCGAGGCCGCGATAGCGAAACCTCTCTCCGTAGAGTGTTGCTGCGTTCGCGGCCATCCAGGCGCGGGGCATGGGCGCGAAGAAGGGCGTGGCGTCAGCAGAAGGTGCACCGATCTTCCAGCCGCCGATCTCGCCGTAAGCCTCGGCCATAAAGGCGTGGATGCAGGTGGCTTCTTCGAGCGATGTCGGCTGGAGGGACGTGGGGAGATCGGCGATGGGCGTGTGCGTGCGGCGCGCATTGACTAAGGCGTTGGCGGCTTCGAGCAGTTCTTTTTCGCGTGGTCCGGGGATCATAGGTGCTCCTGAGGTGTGCGATGACCAGTTTCGCGCATGGAGATGGCTGTTGTCATGCAGGGGGTGTCGATCGGGCTGCACGACGTTGAAATCACGTTGTGCACCCATGTCTTGCGGTGATAGAAGTTGGGCGGCTGAGAACGGCCTGCGTTACAGGCGTAATTATTGGAGGGGATATGCGATTAAGTTTGGCGAGACTGATTTTGACGTGTGGCGCAATCGCGGCGACGGCCGTTCCGGCGTTTGCGGCGGTGGACGCTTACATGACGTTCGGCACCGGCAAGGGCGAGACGAAGGTCCATGTGACGAGCGTGTCGCAACAGACCGCGGCGCCACGCGATATGGCTACGGGCATGGCGAGTGGCAAGCGGATGCACAAGCCCTTCACGATTACCAAAGAGATCGACAAGGCCTCGCCGATGCTGATGCGGTTGATGCAGAGCCATGACACTTTGCCTGAGGTGACGGTTGCATTCACGGGCGGCGCGGCGGGCAAAGCGAATACAGCGGAGAAGATTGTCCTGAAGAATGCGATGGTGACGAGCGTAAAGCAGAGCGGCACAACGGAGACGCTGACCCTGAACTACGAGCAGATTGAGGTGACCTACACCAACGGCGGCAAGACCGCTATGGACGATTGGGAGTCGCCGAAGTAGCCGCAGTCTGCATTCGCGGGCATGGATGCGGCGGTAGACTCAAAACATCGAACAGCCGGACACAACTGAGAGCGCCCGCCAGCTGCCGCGCAGCCTGGGACTGAGTGGCGCGGTGACGCTGAACATGCTGGACATGATCGGCGTGGGACCGTTCATCACGCTGCCGCTAATTCTGGCGGCAATGGGCGGGCCACAGGCGATGCTGGGTTGGGTGCTGGGCGCGGTGCTGGCTCTATGTGACGGCCTGGTGTGGGCGGAGCTGGGCGCGGCGATGCCCGAAGCTGGCGGATCGTATGTGTTTCTGCGCAGAATCTATGCGGGAACGGACGGGCGGGCCGGTGCGGGGCGATTTCTGGCGTTCCTGTTTCTCTTCCAACTGCTGTTTTCCGCACCGCTCTCGGTTGCATCCGGGTGCATCGGCCTGGGGCAGTATGCGACGTACCTGTGGCCGGGGTTGGCGAGACACACGGCGGCGCACATGACACGGCTGGGAGGCTATTCAGTTGGCGTGAGCGCAGGGCCTGCGACTGCGATGGCGATTGCAGCGGTGCTGGCGGCTGTGCTGCTGTTGTATCGCGGGCTGGCGAGTTTGCGGCTTGTTGCCGGTGCGATGTGGTGCGCGGTGATGGGGCTGATCGCGTGGATTCTGGTTGCGGGTGCCATGCATGGGAACCTGCGGCAGGCATTCGCGTTTCCGCCGGGTGCGTTTGTGCTGACGCCGGGTTTTTTTGCGGGGTTGGGTTCGGCGATGTTGATCGCGACCTACGATTACTGGGGTTACTACAACGTGGCATTCCTGGGCGGCGAGGTGAAGGACGCGGCCAGGAATATTCCGCGGGCGATCCTGATCTCGATTGCGCTTGTGGCCACGCTTTATCTGGCGATGAATGTAAGCGTGCTGAGTGTACTGCCGTGGCAGAGACTGGCTGGCGCGGAAGATCTGACCGCACGGCGGGCGGTG
>DATCBR010000072.1:0-3196 GCA_036511765.1 Acidobacteriaceae bacterium
GTGCAGCATCTGCACGATGCCCTGGTGGTGAAGGCGAAGCAGTATGAGGCGGTGGTGAAGATTGGGCGCACGCATCTGCAGGACGCGACGCCGCTGATGCTGGGACAGGAGATTGGTGGATGGGCGAGTTTGCTGGAGCGCGATATTGCGC
Source organism: Acidobacteriaceae bacterium (assembly GCA_036511765.1). GTDB lineage: Bacteria > Acidobacteriota > Terriglobia > Terriglobales > Acidobacteriaceae > Edaphobacter. The sequence goes on from DATCBR010000072.1 coordinate 152, forward strand.
GGATGGAATCGACGCTGGACGGGCTGTATGAGCTGGCGATCGGCGGCACGGCTGTAGGGACAGGATTGAATACACACCCGGAGTTTGCGGAGCGCGCGGCGAAGAAGATTGCGGAGTTGACGGGGCTGCCGTTCCGCTCGCACCCGAATAAATTTGCGGCGCTCTCTGCACATGATGAGCTGGTGTTTGCGAGTGGAGCGCTGGTGACGCTGGCGGGGTCGCTGATGAAGATTGCGAATGATGTGCGGTGGCTTAGCTCAGGGCCGCGCTGCGGATTGGGCGAGCTTACGATTCCGGAGAATGAGCCGGGCAGCTCGATTATGCCGGGCAAGGTGAACCCGACACAGAGCGAGGCGATGACGATGGTCGCGGTGCAGGTGCATGGAAATAATGCAGCGATTGCGTTTGGCGGGAGCCAGGGAAATTTTGAGCTCAACGTGTTCAAGCCGGTGATGATTTATAACTTCATGCACTCGGCGCGGCTGCTGACCGACACGTGCCATATGTTTGTGGAATTCTGCGTGGATGGCCTCGAGGCGAATCTGCAGCGCATTAATGAGTACGTGGAGAAGTGCCTGATGCTGGTGACGGCGCTGAATCAACATATCGGATATGACAAGGCGGCGAAGCTGGCGAAGACGGCGCATCACAAGGGGCTGTCGCTGCGCGAGGCCAATCGGGAGCTGGGATATTTGACGGAGGAAGAGTTCGACGAATATATGCGTCCGGAGAAGATGACGAGCGCGCAGGCTTAGCGTTCCCTCGGCGGCTAAAGCCGCGCTGCTCTGGCCGGAGTCACGGCGGGACTAAAGTCCCGCCCCTTCAAAGCCAGTGTCCCGCCCTTCAAGACGAAGAGTTCCGTCTCCTTGAAAACGAAGATTTGATCAGAGGGCTCCTAGACGGGCGTGCCGCAGGAGCCTCGGACGATGAGTTCGACGGAGAGCATAATTTTTTTGGTGGGTGCATCCGTGCCTCCTTTAGCGAGCCTCGCGAAGAGGAGTTCGCCGGCTAGCCGGCCCATGGATTCCGCCGGCTGACGGACGACGGTGATTCCGGGGCGCAGGAGGTCGGCGCTTTCGAAGTCGTCGAAGCCGACCATGGCGATGGGGCTTGGAGGATGCAGACCGAGGGACTGCAGGCTGTGCAGGAGGTGCCGCGAGATGAGATTGTTGGCGGAGAACACGGCCGTGGGTGGATGCCTGGAAGCCAGGGCTTCGCGCAGAGCGGTCTGCGCATCTCGAAGGACATCGGACACGAGGATGATGTCGGGGCGAAGGCCTGCGGCGGTCATGGCATCGCGGTATCCCTGCTGGCGCATGCGCATGGTGTAGAGCGGACCGGCGAGGCCGAAGAAGGCGATGTGCTTGTGGCCGAGATCGATGAGGTGCTCGACGCCTAGCTGTGAGCCCAGCTTGTTTTGGACCAGCACACGATCATACTGGCTGCCTTCAACGGGGCGGTCGAGCGTGACGATAGGGATGCGCGAGAACTCGGCATCGCGGAGGCTGGGAATTCCCTTCATGGAGGCGGTGGGGATGACGACGAGACCGTCGATGCCACGGCGCAACATGCTGTTGGCTTGCTCGTACTCGGTGCGCGGATCTTCATCGGTGGTGGAGAGGACCATCGAATAGGCGTGTTCCTTGACGACAACGCTGATGGCGTGGGCGCAGGTGGCGAAGAAGGGATCGTACAGGTTGGGGATAAGGATGCCGATCTGCCGCGAGGTCTGCTCACGCAGAGACCGCGCAATCTCGTTGCGCTGGTACTGGAGTTTCTCGACTGCGTCGAGGACGCGGAGGCGCGTTTCCTCGGTGACGCTTGCGCTGTCGTTCAGCACGCGCGACACGGTCATCGTGCTGACATGTGCCAGCTTGGCAACATCACTCATGCGCGCTGTTCGGTGCGTTGAGATTGCGATCACTCTCCTTGCAAGCGTTTGAACAAAGGGTCATGCAGAGATTGTCATGGAGAGGCTGTCAACGTCAATGGTCGATGCGACTCGGAATCATCAGAGGGGCGAGTCGTCGGAGGTGAAGGTGGATGCGGGGAGCCCGGCGGCGTTGAACAGGTTGGTATCGAAGTAACTGGACCAGCCATAGCGAACGTAGACGGGATGCTGGACCTCGGGGGACGAGACGATGACGGTGGTGCCGTCGATGCGGGCAACCGCGGGGACGTAGCGGCGGTCATTGCCGGCGACTTCAAAGCCCGCGACGGGCTTGCCGTGGGAGTTTAGCTTCTCTGCGTTGTCGAACCAGACGCGGAGAGCGGGGGAGCCGTCGGGCTGGAGCTCGGTGGTGACCTGGCGGAATAGCGGAGAGCGGTAGGCGACGGGCTCGCCGTAGACCAGGGCGCGCGCAGCGAGGGCGAGGCGGGCACCGACGGTCTGCTTGTCGGGCGGATGCACATTGTCTTTCTCGCCGATGTCAAGGGTGACGGCCATCGCCGTGTTCGCCACGGACAAGGTTCGGCGCTGGTCGTCGCGAACGGTGCCCCAGTCTTCGCCGGGGGAGTTGAAGCTCGAGATCTGGACGAAGAGGAAGGGGAGGTTGCCCTGCGCAAAGTGCATGCGCCAATCCTCGATGAGCGCTGGGAAGAGAGTGCGGTAGTAGGGCGCGCGACCGGGGCCCGAGTTGGTCTCGCCCTGATACCAGATGAAGCCCTTGAGGGAGTAGGGGATGAAGGGCGCAACCATGCCGTTGTAGATGCCGGCGGGCACCCAGGAGCCCTCGAAGGGATGCCACGGAAATGTGGGTGCAGGCTTGCCGGCGGCTTTGGCGGCACTGATCTCGCGCTGCTCTTCGGCCTTCTTCAGATCGATATTGGTGAGTTCGTTGGCGAAGCGTGCTCGCGCGGCAAAGGCCGGAAGCAGCTGGGCGTTGGTGCCGAGGGTGTCGAGCGAGACCCAGGAATCTGCGGGAGTTCCGCCCCAGGATGAGTCGATGAGGCCGATGGGGACATCTTCTTTCGCGGCGATCTCGCGACCAAAGAAGTAGGCGACGGCGGAGAAAGTTGCGGCGGTCTCGGGGGTGCAGGTGGTCC
>DATCBR010000073.1:0-4205 GCA_036511765.1 Acidobacteriaceae bacterium
TACTCTGGGAATCCGTACAGGACAGGCGCCATTGCAGTCCCAGAATGCATCCCAAGCGTCATATCAAAATCAAACAGGGACAAATGACCAAGCCGCGCAACAGCGCGGTGGGGCAACAGGCAGCAGCGGCGGCGGCAATTCCGTAAGTAGCGCCCTCACCGACGCCAATACTTTCTTTACGCCGAAGAACGACGTGGTCCTGCCGGCCCCGGATGTGGATTGGGAGTACGCGGTAATCGAGCGGCAGAATGCGGCTGACCTGACCACATCGCTTCTGCCATTCAATCTTGCCAAGGCTGTGATCGACCATGATCCCGCCCAGAATCTCGATCTGCTGCCGGGCGACATTGTCACCATCTTCTCCAAGGCGGATATTCGCGTGCCCAGCGCGCAGCAGACGAAGGTTGTGCGTCTGGAGGGCGAGTTCGCCGGCGCGGGCGTCTACAGTGTGAAGCTCGGCGAGACCCTGCGCGAGTTGGTGGTGCGCGCCGGCGGGCTGACCGCCAACGCTGACCTGTTTGCGTCGGAGTTCACACGCGACTCCGTGCGGCGCCTGCAAAAGCAGCGTTTGAACGAGTACGCCGATGAACTGGAGTCGCAGATATCCGCAAATACGACGGCGAATTCCGCCTCGGCGCTGACCGAACGCGATGCCGCCGCGGTGGCCGCTTCGGCCGGCGAGGCGCGCGCGGTTGTCACACGGCTGCGTGCGGCACAGCCCAACGGACGGATTGTGCTCCCGTTGAAGCCAGATTCCGCAGGAATTGACGCGTTGCCCGATATCGCACTGCAGGACAATGACCGTTTTGTTGTGCCGCAAATTCCTGCCACCGTCGCGGTCGAAGGACAGGTCTACAACGCCAATGCCTTTCTGTATGTACCTGGCCGCCGGGTGAAAGACTACCTTCGCCTTGCCGGCGGCCCAGACCGTATCGGAGACCGCAGCCGCGAATTTGTGCTCCGCGCCGATGGATCGGTCGTGAGCAAACAGGCCGGCACATTCGCGCAGCGCGCCCTCTTTGCCGACCGCACCTTTGAAGATGTTGCGTTGTATCCAGGCGACACGATCATCGTGCCGCCGATCATCCAGAAGTCGGCCGTGCTGCGCAACCTCTCAGACATCTCGACGATCCTGGAGGGCTTTGGCCTCGGCGCAGCGGCGATCCAGGTCCTGCGGTAGACGAACCAGCAAAGAACACAGAGAACGGAGAGGGAAACCTGTTTCAGGGTTCTGCTACTTCGCGCTGACTGTGAGCGTGTAGGTCGCGGAATGCCTCAGGAAACCGTCCGTCGCCGATACGGTGATCACGTAGCTCCCCGGACTTGTGTAGATGGCGTTCTGCGCGGGCAACTTGCCGGAGCATCCGGAGATGGTGCCACCGAGCACGACCAGTATCATCAGCATCAGGCCACCGCGAAGGGCGATGCGCGTGCGGCTCCGGGCGCGCCACAGTATCGCGCCGCTTACCAGCGCCATCAGCCAAAGCCCGCCGCGGCCTCCCAGTCCATAACCCACGACCGTATATTGCGAGGTTGTGGCCACGCTGATGGTGAAGGTGGACGAGGGCGAAGCTGGCACCAGCGAGGTTGAAGGGGTGCCGCAGTTTGTGGCAGCAGCCCCGCCGATGCTGCAACTGACCGTCAGGGTCGCCGCGAAGCCGGCAAGGGGAGTCAATGTACCGGTCGTGCTGGCTGTATTTCCTGCAACCACGGAGCCGGAGGACGGGCTAAGCGTGAGTGTGAAGTCAACACCGTTGCCGCTGAGCGAGGCCGTCAAGCCGTTGTAAAGCAAATTGGCGGAGTTGACGCCCAGCGTTCCGCTCTGCTGGCCGGTAATGGTGGGGAGGAATGTGACCGCGACGTTGCAACTGGCCCCTGCAGCCAGCGAGGAGCCGCACGCGGAGGTGCTGACCGCGTAAGGACCGGTGGTCGAGAAGGCAGGAATGGGGAGCGCGCGACTCGCGAGGCTTGTTAGAGTAAGGGTCTGCGTAGCGGATGCGCCTACATCCAGGCTGCCGAAGCTGAGCGAGTTGCCCGAAAAAGAGTACCCGGGCGTGCCTGTGCCGGTGAGCGCCGCCGTAAGTGTGTTGCCGGAAGAGACGACGGAGAGTGTTCCGGTGCGTGCGCCCAGCGCTGTCGGGGTGAACGTAACGCCGATGGTGCAGCTGGTTCCGGCGGCCACCGCGCCGCAGTTGTTGGAGACGATGCTGAAGTCGCCGGTAGCCGTTGCGGACTTCACCGAGCTTGCAAAGCTGGAGTTGTTGGTCCAGGTGAAGGTCTTGACTGGACTGGTGAAGCTGACGGCCTGGGAGCCGAAGTCCTGCGTGAGGGGCACGAGCGAGGGCTGGCCGCCTTCATCCGTAAGCTCGAAGAGCATGTACTCGAGGAGCTTTTCTTGGGGAGTAATAGGCCCGCCTACGCACTCCGATGGGAAGTTCTGCGATGGATTACTAGCTCCGTTCTCCACGTGATACTCGTTGTAGAGCACGCGTCCGCATTGGTTGATGGTCTGCCCGGCAGTCTGGATGGGAGTGTCGAAGACAAACTGCATGACCGGATTGCCTGTGACGTTCAGTGTGAGCCATGACTGCGTCGGTGGGTTTACGCCGTTTGTATCCACTCGGAGCGTATTGACTGCAATCTGGCCCGGAGTGTTGGGCGAAGCGCCCACGTTTTCGAGCCAGGTCGCCAGAGTCTGCCCAGCAGTGAAGCCGGTATTCACAGTGGCGATTCCGCTGATATATGTGGCGGCTCCGGGGGTCCAATTGACCACCGAGTTGAAGGGTTGATTTTGATACATCCATGAGTAGCTGAAGTGACTGGAATAAACCCGTCCTCCAGAGTTTGCAAAATTAACGAGATTAGCGAGTTCCTGAGCAGGTTTTAGATAGTTGTTTCCCTCACACGGCAGCATGAGCACGTCATAGGAATCCAGCGCATTTGAGTTGCCCATCAAGGAGGCCTGCGTTGGTGTTTGCGATGAGATTAGGGCGCCACTGCCAAGCGCTCCACCGCCGCCGAATAGGTTGATTCGTCCCGTTCCGTTTGGATCGGTGAACTCATTGTCAGAGATACCGACTTTTCTGAGCACACATTCGACTTGGTCTACGGAACCGGTAGCGATGGCGATCTTCGGGATGTCGCCCTGGGTATGGTCCGACGGCATGACGGTCATGGTCGGGTCCGCCGGTGTGTTGGTGCAGGCGACCGTGCCCGGGACTACGATCTGTCGGCGCCAGCGCCCGGAGACGATAACCAGCGGGATATTCGCGCCGGCGGGTACGTTATCCAGTTCAAAGTTGCCCTTGACGTCAGTGACCGTGCCCACCAACGGCGAACCGGAGGGCGGCGCGCCGACTACCGGGCAGCCCACCCCAGCGGGAAACGGAGCAACGGTTGTCGTTGGAATGTAGACAGTGACGTTGGGCAGCGGGTCTGTGCCGTTGGGAGCGTAGACGGTGCCGGTGATGGAGGTGGTTCCATTGTTCGGACAACTCGCCACCTGGCAGGCGCCGCTGCCGATGCACACTGGCGCTGATTGTGCACCGGCCACTGCGCCGGATCCAGAGAAGAGTAAAGCGGCGGCGATGGGCAGAGCGAAAGGGCGCATAATTTTGACCAGTCCCAGTGAGTGACGGTGCGCACCAGTTTACAGAAGCGGAGGATTGCCGGTCGCTGAATATTCCGCAAGCATGCGAAGATTACGCCGGTAACGGCTGGGTCACCCGCCGTCTCTTTCAAGTACCCGGGCTGAGATGGGCATTGCGGTGATAGTCTGGCCCAGCCCATTTTTGAGCAGACCAATAGCGTTCCAATGTCATCTATGCTGCAAAACGATTTGCAAAGCCCTCTTTTTCTGTTGCGAAGGAGGCACGTGCGCTTAAGTCTGTCGCGCCTGGCAGTTCGTGCCATCGCACAATTCTGTGCGCCTGCTGCGGCCCCGGCGCTGGCGCTGACCATCGCAATTTTTGCGGGTCATGCAGCCGACGCGCGCGCGCAATCCCTGCCTACAGCCAGCCGAACAGGCGACCTGCAGATCGGCGGCGGGTTCGTCTTCGCCATTTCGCACTACAACTTCACGCCCATTACGCTGATCGGCGGCACAGGCTACGTCACCTTCGATTGGCGTACGCACTGGGGCCTGGAGGGTGATTTCCACCACGCGCGCGGAACTCAGGACTCCACAATATATGAACGCACCTATG